>JAHEHB010000255.1 GCA_024644775.1 Deltaproteobacteria bacterium | reverse complement strand
CGATACCACTATCGTTTCCAAAAAGAGAAACAACAAAGAATCCGATTAAAATGAGAATCCCAACCCCCATTAAAATAAACGGAATTTCAACCTTTTTGAAAAGACCACTCCCGATAGACGATTTATTTCGCCTTTCCCAGGGGGGATAATCCGTTTCATCTAGAAAATTATCCTGGACCTCGTCCGTTATCTCATTGGCGTTATCTATATCCTTCCATGTCATGGTGTGCTCTCCGACAAAGCATCAAGGGGTGATTTTTACGATTGTCCATCACCGTAAGCGATCGGTAATTTTTGTTCGATATTCGAGTGTCAATAAAAAAAGGCTCATCTGTCCATATGTGGCATGAGCCTCTCTCGTGTCGATATTCGTGAATCGATCTAAATTTTTCCTGCCCGCCCGTCATCGCAAGGTTCGCCAAACTCATCATCCATCCTTGCATGTTCAGCTGTGGTCGACATCTCGCAAACGGGTAATGGTTCGGCCGCCTTTTCTTTCATCGGTTGGCCGCAACACTCGAGTGTTTCCTTTGAATCAGTATTAATTTCCGTTTCCTTGCCACAAACATCACAGTTAAAAACACATTTTTCCTTATCGTACATTTATTCCTCCTTCTACCGATGTTAAATTACAGTCGGTTTTTCTCTTCTCTATTCAAATCCCCTCAAGTTTTAGAATGTGCGATTTCAATACAGTTTATCGATTCAGTGGGTCGCATGACTATTTTTTCTTGATTATAGTGTTAATAGCGAAAGGTGTCAAGCCATTCGCTGTTTGAAAATTAGTTTCACGAATTCGGGCCGCTATTTCATGTTGTCAAAAACGGACGCTTGATAAAAGTTGCATTCACAAATCAGATGCTATACAAAACGGTCTCACATAAATCATAATGCCTGATGTGACTACCATAATCCCTGTTGTAATCACAGGCAGGATTATATAATTGGAGAATTCCATGAAAATTTTAATTACCGGCGGGGCTGGATTTATCGGATCGCATCTTGCTGAGGCCCATCTCGAAAAGGGAGACGAAGTCTATATTATTGATGATCTTTCAACCGGCGCGTTGGACAATATCGTATCTTTTCAAAAAAACGACCGCTATAAGAACAGAATTTTTTTTCACGAAGATACCATTATGAGCCATGATACGATGCTGGAACTGACCGGCATCTGTGACATTGTTTACCATCTAGCGGCCGCCGTCGGTGTTCGTTATATATTGGACAATCCGCTAGAGTCGATTCGAATTAATATCCAAGGAACAGAAAAAGTTCTTGAGCTCTGCACAAAGTTTAAAAAAAAAGTACTCATCGCATCCTCTTCTGAAGTTTATGGAAAGCATCTTCATGCACCGCTGGTGGAAACAGATAATATTGTATACGGACCTTCCAGCAAGTTTCGATGGAGCTACGCAGCCTCCAAACTAATGGACGAATTTACGGCACTGGCATACCATCGGACCAAAGGACTCTGGGTGACAATTGTGCGCCTCTTTAATACGGTTGGACCCAGGCAGACCGGAGCGTACGGTATGGTGCTGCCAAGATTTGTCGATCAGGCGTTAGACAACAGGCCGTTGACGGTTTATGGCGACGGATCACAGTCTCGGACGTTTACCTATGTAAAAGATGTTGTTCAGGCGTTGATTGCTCTCATGGAGACGGATTCGGCAGCCGGGGAGGTTTTTAACATTGGTGGTACTGAAGAAATCACGATTATGGACCTCGCCAATAAAGTGATTGCGTTAACCAACGCGTCTTCCACAGTGCATCTTGTTCCTTATGAAGATGTCTTCTTAAAGGATTTTGAAGACATGCAACGCAGAGTACCTAGTATTGAAAAAATCAGGACATCCATCCGGTTTGAACCGAAAACGGATATAGATACCATTCTGAAAAATGTTGTTGATACCCGAAAAATCCAGAACAAACAGAAGACTGATGACAGAAGACAAAAATTGAAATTTTGAAATCTTTTGCTCGTGGAAATTGGTGCTTGGGATTTGGGATTTAACCAGATTTCTCATAAGAGGCGCCAGTAGACCTCAATTCCTGAAACCCGAAACCTGAAACCTGTTCAAAATTCTGTCCGAAGCGAAGTCGAAGCTGAGAACACTGATTTGGTTGTGGCCGATGGCCAGAATTATAACTTACACCTTGTATTTGCCGAAATCATCCGGGGTGAGTTTTTCAAGATAATCTGCCCATTTCTTACCTTCTTCGCTCTCGTCGAGTATTTCGGAGACACCTTCTGTCATCTTGGACTTTTCGATGACTTTATCGTCCAAATAAATCGGTGCCTTAAAACGGAGGGCGATGGCGATCGCGTCGCTTGGGCGTGCGTCCATACTAAAGGTTTTGTCTTTTGAATCGAAATGTATTTTTGCATAGAAGGTATTATCCTTAAGATCACACACCTCTACTCTCGTTACACCGATTTGAGTCATATCCAAAAAATTTTTAAAGAGATCATGGGTCATCGGACGATCAAATTGTATATTCTGAATCGCCGATGCAATGGCAGTCGCTTCCAGCAACCCGATCCATATGGGAATCGCCTGGTCATCTTCTTCAGATTTTAAGATAATAATCGGTGTATTCGAAGATGGATCCACTGTCATCCCCGCGATGGTGACTTTACGCAGCATAGCTTTCGTTCTCCCTTCACCCAATCCGGCATTTTTCAATAAACATCATCAAATTGAAACGAGCGTCGGATGAACCCGCCCATCGGTAGGATCATCCGACGCCTTTACATGCGACAATATCTAAATCATAGTGACCGGTTTAGTAACTCCCATTCCGATTTGTTTTCCCAGGAGGGAATGAGATAATGTCTTTTCGATTTTCACCCGAATCAGCCTTCCGATCAGGCTGCTTTCACCCGACGGCCCACCCGTATCATTTGCGAAATTCACAACTTTGTTCGTGGGGGTCCGCCCCGTCCACTGGATGGTGTTTAATGTTGGGTTCATTTTACTGTGGCCGTCTACTAAAACCATCTGAGTGGAACCCAAAAGCGTTGTGTTTTTTGCTTCGGTAATTTGCGCCTGCAAATGAAGAATCTGCTTTAAACGATTTTGTTTTTCCAGCTCCGAAATCTTGTTTGAAAACTGTGCTGCAGGTGCATTGGGCCGATCTGAATATTTAAACACAAATAAACTATCATACTCAGCGGACTTTATCAACTTAACGCTCTCATTGAAATCGGCTTCGGTTTCTCCAGGAAAACCGACAATAAAATCAGATGTAATTGCAACTTGTGGACACAAAGCGCGCAGTCTCTCGATTTTTTCCAGATAAAACTCACGTGTGTAATTTCGATTCATCCGCTTTAATATGCGGTTTGAACCGGATTGAACGGGCAGATGGAGATGAGGGCACAATTTGTCAAGATTTTTAAATGCGTGGATTATATCATCTGAAAAATCCTTCGGGTGGGATGTGGTGAACCGAATCCTAAGGAGTCCGTGAATTTTATTTATTTCAGTAAGCAACTCAGAAAATGAGCACTGTCCCTCCTTTATTCCGTAGCTATTCACATTCTGTCCCAGGAGGGTCACTTCTTTTACTCCTGAATCAACCAAGGCGTGAATTTCATCTAAAATTTCCTCCGACGGTCGGCTCGTTTCCCTCCCCCGTACATGAGGAACCACGCAGTACGCGCAATAATTATCGCAACCCCGCATAATCGTCACAAATCGAGTCGGAGAACTGTTACTTCGAATTTTATTCAGGGTATCGGGCTCGGACATTTCTCCCGTCAAATCGATATCAACAACTTGGCACTTTTTCTTTAAAACGTGTTCGATAATGTTTGGTAACCGAGGAACCGCACGGGTACCAAACACAAAATTGAGGTGAGGCATGCGCCGAAGCATATGTTTGCCTTCCTGCTGCGCCACACAGCCCCCGACTCCAAGAAGCAACTCCGGTCGTTTTTTCTTGAGGGTCGCAAGCCGTCCCAGAAAACTGAAGACTTTTTGTTCAGCTTTCTCCCTGATGGTACAGGTATTCATGATAATCATGTCCGCCGTTTCAAGAAACGGTGTCTGTTCGTAACCTAACGAAAATAACAACTGTGCAATATGACGGGAATCATAAACATTCATCTGGCATCCGATGGTATGAATGTAAACAGATTTGGGTTTCACAGTTTTGGATCGCACGGTTTTGGATGTCACAGTTTTGGATATCATTGATCTCATTGATCGCTTTTTTGCTCGTTTAGATCCTCGACGAACAGGCCATTTTCTCGAAGATCATGAAATATCATTTCGACGTCTTTCTCACTTCCTGGTGATACGGCCAGCCGCACAATCCCTTCCCGGGGATTCACTGTGGATACCGATGCAATGCCCTCATAGGATTCAAATATCGTTTGTATGAAAAAAATATCCCTACGCTCCACGCGGTAGTATCGTTGAATGGTTTCCAAATTTTCTTCGTGTTCTTTGTGGTTCATTTAACAAACTGTTTGGTTCCCTGCAAAAAAGGGATTTACGCTTCGCTCCAACTGGCTTGTCCAGGTTAGATTTGAATTCTATTATAACCGTTTATGGATTAATAGAAAAGCACTTAGCACGAAAAACTCTTCCCTTTTACCTTGTCCCTTCTTTCGATTTACGGTATGCCGGGCATATGAAAAAGAAATGGCAACTATTATCTCCGGACAGGAATCGAGTCGATCATCTTTCCAAATTCTTAAATTGTGGTGATGTCCTCGCCACCATTCTCGTTAATCGGAATATTGTATCGACAGTTGAAGCCGAGCGCTTTTTGAGTCCCTCCTTACGTGATTTGCGCCCCCCTTTCGCGATTAAGGATATGGATAGGGCCGCTGACCGTATTGTAACCGCCATTTTTAATCACGAAAAAATCCTTATATTTGGCGACTATGATGTGGATGGAATCACAGCAACCGTTTTGTATTATGAGTTTTTAAGATCAATTGGCGCCTCTGTTTCCTATTACATACCCCATCGGATCAAGGAAGGCTACGGTCTTCAGACACACCATATCCATGAAACGGCGGTATCGAATCGCATCGAACTTATCATCACCGCAGACTGCGGGATTTCAAGTCACCATGCAGTTCTTGCCGCCAACCAAATCGGTATTGATGTCATCGTAACGGATCACCACAATGTACCTGAAACGCTTCCGACGGCCTATGCCGTCGTAAATCCGAAACGTCCTGATTGCACCGCCGGATTTGAACATCTTGCCGGAGTTGGTGTCGCATTTAATCTTCTGATTTGCATTCGGAGACACTTACGTGAAAAGCGTTTTTGGAAACCTCGACAGGAACCGAATCTAAAACAATTGTCCGACCTGGTGGCCCTGGGCACTGTCGCCGACCAGGTCCCACTTCTCAAAGAAAACCGGATTTTAACAAAGATAGGTTTTGAACAAATCAAATCGGGGAATCGTCCAGGTATCTTCGCACTCATTAAGGTGAGTGGACGTATGGAAACGGTTGATACGGACGCTATCGCCTTTCGGTTGGCACCCCGACTTAATGCACCGGGTAGACTGGAACACGCAAAAACAGCGGTGGAGTTGCTGACGGCGGATACTGTTGAATCTGCAGCCCAGTTAGCAAGTACGTTAAACCACATGAATATGGAGCGTCGAATTACCGAAAAAAATATTATAGTAGAAATTGAAGATTATTTAGCGAACAATCCAAAACTACTGAATAAAAACACTCTTGTTTTGTCGAATCCCAAATGGCATGAAGGTGTCCTGGGTATTGTCGCATCCCGCCTGGTGGACAAACTGTTTTGCCCAGTAATACTCATTTCCACAAAAGGTGATGTTGGAAAAGGCTCCGCAAGAAGCATCGCAGGGCTTGATATTTATCAGGCGATAAAAGCCTGTGAAAGCAGACTTGATACCTACGGCGGACACGCCATGGCAGCAGGATTGAGGATTCAGAAAAACAATATCGAACGCTTTCAGGACGACTTCGAAACGATTATCCAAGAACAGATCAATACAACGTATGATCAGCCAACACAGCCCATCGATTATCTGCTCGATTTAAATCATATATCAACCGACCTTCTGGATGCGCTCGACACGTTGAAGCCGTTTGGTTCCGGCAACCCGGAACCTGTATTTATGGCCAAAGATATCAAGGTGTTGTCGCAAAAAATCGTCGGGAAAAACCACCGGCAAATGATACTCCAGCAAGACGCCAATTCGACGGCAAAGCGTTTTCGGGCGATAGAGTTTAATGTAGATCCGCTGAACATCATCGATGAGCGCATTGAAAAGATGGCATTTCATCTTCGCTGGAATTATTGGAATGGCGATAAAATTGTACAGATCGTAATCGGGGAAATCTGAATATTTTGCTTGCATTACTTTGGGGTTATAATTATTATTGAGGATTATATAATTTTTTACTAAATTAACCAATAAACACGATTTAATCCTATAATCGGGGGTAGGCAATGTCTAAGATTTTTCGACCAAGCACGCGGGAATCATCCCTTCTCTCAAAAATAGAGACATCCATAGAAAGGGAGCGGAAGCAGGCCGTTCATCGCATCAGAGACTGTATCGATCCTTTGAGCAACGCTATTTCCATGAAACTCGTTGAGACGAATCTTGTCGAAACCACAAGCAAAAATACCTTGGAGGAGCAGATTCAACAAAGTCTCGATAAGTTAAGCCGAGCAAATGACTTTGATATCGATTATCAGATTGCGCCGATTCGAACACTCGTTAATCAGCCAAACATCGTCAGCCTTTACCTGACTGCTTTTGTTATTGAACAACTCATAAAACATAAAGATATTGTTGACATTTTCGGATCAGACGAAGATATATATCGCTGTATTCACAAGGAAGTAAGAAAGTTTATCCCCTAAACATGCGCCCTTCCTTTCTTCCACGGCTCGTCAATGATTCCTTTGGCGATCCGGGTCTCTATATTCCATTTCTTTACGAAAATCGCTCCATTCTATTTGATTTAGGAGATATCGACGCCTTGTCAACCAGAGATCTCCTTAAAATTAGTCATGTGTTCGTATCTCACACACATATGGATCATTTTGTGGGTTTCGACAGACTGCTGCGTTTGTTACTTGGACGTGAAAAGGTCCTGTCTATTTACGGTCCTGATGGCTTTTTGAGCAACGTCGAAGGTAAACTTGCAGGGTATACCTGGAACCTGGTTACCTCTTATCAGAATCGATTCGTATTAAAAATAGGTGAAGTCCGAAAAGATTGTCTTCTCACCCGGTATTATTCTTGCAAGAATGGTTTTATTCCGAATGACGGAATTCAACAAAATCCGTTTACTGGAATTCTGTTGGAAGAACCAGCTCTGAGCATATCAGGAGTGATATTGAATCATCGCATACCCTGTTTAGGGTTAAAAATCACCGAACGATTTCACGTGAATATAAAGAAGGACGCCGTAAGTTTCCTCGGCCTTGAAATCGGTCCGTGGCTCAAAAAATTCAAACACGCATTGTTTGACAATACCGATCTCGATTCCCCATTCGATATTCCATTGGGAACGGAGAATCCGACGATTAGACGCTATCGGCTCGGAGATCTTGCAGATCAGATTGCCCTGATCACATCGGGTCAAAAAGTGACATACATCGCCGATGTCG
Organism: Deltaproteobacteria bacterium; assembly: GCA_024644775.1. The sequence goes on along the minus strand of JAHEHB010000255.1, from coordinate 292 downwards.
TCTATAATGAATCGGAGTCCGAGAAATTGGTAAACTTCGCCAGGGGTTCGGATCACTTATATATCGAGGCGGCTTTTCTCGAAAAGAATCGGGATATCGCTCAGGAAAAATACCATCTTACCGCTTGGCAGGCAGGCAACATCGCAGGAAGAGCAAAAGTTAAACAGTACACCCTGTTTCACCATTCTCCAAGATACATGGGGCAGGCTCAATTGCTGGAAAAAGAGGCGCGGAAAGCGTATGATGCAGCATTGTCGTTAGTGAGCTGACGACTGAAAATCGATTGTTAAAA
>JAHEHB010000254.1 GCA_024644775.1 Deltaproteobacteria bacterium | reverse complement strand
AAATCAAAATACTTTATCTTCAGTATGATCGTCCTGCCTTTTGTATCACGTTTCTTTAACGAATTTTCCAACCTATTAACGATGTTTTCGAGTATTTCGAGCATCTGGTCAATATCATCAATGTCCTCAATAAGCGTTGTCTCTTTCCCTATCGATTTCCTGATCCGGTTGGGCTCAACCGGTCTATCATCGTTTCCGTGGGCAATATTGTAAAAATAGCTTCCCGACTTACCGAAAAGCTCAATCAGTTTTTCTTTTTTGAATTGCTTCAGGTCGGCGCCGGTATTAATCCCAAGGCTGAGCATTTTTTCTTCAGTCACTTTTCCAACACCGAAAAACTTTCTTATCGGTAATTTATCAATGAATTCGTTTGCCAACTCTGGGGTAATGATCGTTATCCCATCCGGTTTATGAACATCCGATGCGACCTTTGCAATGAATTTGTTGAATGAGACACCGGCTGACGCAGTGAGCCCGCAGGTTCTATCGTATATCTTTTTCTTAATTTCCCTGGCTATAAGGGTGGCAGATGTCGTGTCTTTGAAATTGTTGGTGACATCAAGAAACGCCTCATCCAAAGATAAGGGTTCGACAAGTTCTGTGTATTCATAGAAAATCTTTCTTATTTCCGATGATACGGATCGATATACTTCGAACCTTGGTCTTGTAAATATCGCATGGGGACAGAGTCTATGGGCACGCGAAGATGCCATCGCGGAATGAATCCCGAACTTTCTGGCCTCGTATGAACAGGCAGCGACAACACCTCTGCTGTTTGGCTCACCACCAACGACAACCGGCTTACCTTTAAGTTCGGGTCGATCTCGTTGTTCGACGGAAGCATAAAAAGCGTCCATGTCGATATGTATTATTTTGCGGATTCCGATCATCCCCTTTAATTATCAACAGCAAGTTTGATGTGTCAGGTTATCGGGTTAGACGGAATTTTTCAATCAATTATCGAATAAATCTGCAACGAAATCGTAAAATCATTCCACCTCAAAAACCTCGACTTCCATGGCCTATTTGACGACTGCCGGTTACCTGTGTATGTGTTATTTCACTGGATTTTGAAGAGACTAAAAACCGGGGATCTATGAAAGAAACATGAAACAGGCTGATATCATTTAACATTTCATGTTATGATAAGAAAGTTGTAGCTCTGGAAAGTTAAATTATTACGATATTTCTTTTCTTGATCTTAGGTGTTATCGTTACGAATCGTCTCAATATCGTGGGCCATGAACATACTTTTTTAAGAAAGGAGAAGACTTATGAAGAAAATGTTTTTATCGTTGTCTTTAATCTGTTTACTGCTGGGAATGGCGGTTTCTTCGGGAGCAGCCGACTATCCGTCAAAACCGATTACATTGCTCACCGCTTTTAATCCCGGAGGCGGAAGCGACGTGAGCCACCGGACCATTGAAAAATACGCTAAGGATCTTATACCTCAGCCGCTAGCGATTATTTACAAACCCGGGGCAGGGGGCGAGTTCGGCTGGACCGAGCTGGCCAATGCAAAGCCCGACGGGTACTTTATCGGCGGCTTTGACCTTCCTCATGTTGTCTTGCAGCCCATGGTCAGAAAGAAAGGCCAGCCCGGTTACAAGACAGAAGATCTTCTGCCCATCTGCGGTTTAGTTCACGACCCCGAGGTGATCATTGTCCACAAGGACAGTCCCTGGAAAACCCTCAAAGAACTGATGGATCATGTCCGAGCCAACCCGGGAAAAATCACTGCGGCAACCGTAGGCAAGTTCACCGGTGATCATCTGTTTCTGATGGATTTTGAACATGCCACCGGTTTGAAATTCACCCAGGTTCCCTACTCAGGAGGCGGGAAAGCCATTCCGGCGTTGGTGGGCAAGCAGGTGGATTGCTATTTTGCATCTTATAATTCTTACCACCGCATGGATGTCGGTCGTGCCCTTGGCGTTGCTTTGGATGAACGGTATGATCTCAATCCGGACATTCCCACGTTGAAGGAACTGGGTGTCAACGTCATCAGCGCCAAACGCCGTGGCCTGGGCGCCCCAAAAGGGACACCGGCTGAAATTATCAAATATCTTGAAGAAAAGTTTCAAAAAATGGCGGCAAAGCCTGGGTATATGGAAGCAAATAAAAAAGTGGGGCTCTCACCATCGTTCATGACGTCGGCCGAATTTTCTCAATACATTGCCGACGAGAAGGTGAAAGCAGAAAAAACACTCACGCGAATCGGTTTTTTCAAATAACGGGTTGGATCTTCCGGAAGCCCCTTAAGAGAGGGCTTCCGGAGAATTATGGAATGGATTCACAAAGAGGTGTTGAGTGGGCTTTGATCCTTTATTTACCTTATCTTGCCTGACGAACCCTATCAATCTTCTGCTGATGTCAATCGGCGCCGTTTTCGGCATTGTCATGGGGGCAACGCCCGGTCTTACCGGTACTTTGGGAATCGCATTGTTATTGCCGTTCACGTTCGGCCTTGAACCCGTCGTTTCCCTGCTGATATTAGGATCGGTTTATTGCGGCTCCGAGTACGGCGGGTCAATACCGGCCATATTGATCAATACCCCCGGAACGGCCGCTGCATTGTGCACGACCTTCGACGGTCACCAGATGGCGCGGAAAGGCATGGGTCAGGAAGCACTGAATACCGCCCTGATCGTATCCGTTTTCGGTGGCTTTTTTGGAACGATGGCGCTGATTTTTTTGTCCATACCATTGGCCAAAGTATCGATGAAATTCGGTGCACCCGAACAGTTCTGGCTGTCCATATTTGCCCTGACCATCATATCCGGACTTTCATCCGGAAATGTCGTTAAGGGGATCATCGGAGGGCTCTTCGGTCTTTTGCTCGGCACGGTGGGGATGGATCCGGTAACCGGTTATCCGCGATTTACATTTGGGACGTTACAATTGATGGGCGGCATCAACATGATCCCGGCGCTGATCGGCCTTTTCGCGATTCCCCAGGCTTTGTTGCTGCTGAGCACTGAAAGTGGGACCAGTACCGGTTTGTTTGAGCCCAAAAGGGGTCTGTTTTTTAAAACTTTTAGAGAAATCCTGAAACGCTTGCGGGTGCTTATTCAGTCCTGTCTTGTCGGGCTGGTCGTAGGGATCATGCCGGGTGCGGGAGGAAACATTGCCACCTTTATCGCCTATAGCGAAGCGAAACGCTTTTCTAAAAACGCAGATGAATACGGTACCGGCATTTACGAGGGTGTCATTGCCCCCGAAGCCTGCAACAATGCCGTTGTCGGTGGTGCTCAGATACCGCTTCTTACACTCGGCATTCCGGGAAGTGCTCCGGCGGCCGTATTACTCGGCGCTCTGATGATTCACGGAATGCAGCCCGGTTTCAAGCTTTTTGCAAAGCATGGAGATGTGGTTTTTACCTATATGATCGGTCTGTTTGTCTCCAATATCCTCATACTGATACTGGGATCGGTTTTGGTAAGGGGATTCGTACGTGTTTTACAGGTACCTAAAAAGTTCGTTGCCGCTGCCATCTTCTGTCTGGCGGTGGTCGGTTCCTATGCCATCCGTGCAGCCTCGATCGATGTCATTTCAATGATGTCGGCGGGTATTCTGGGATACTTTCTAATTCGCTTCGGTTTTGGGGTGGCGCCCGTTGCGTTGGGTCTCATCTTAGGAACCATGACGGAAGAAGGTTTCAAACTGGGGCTGATTATCGGCGCCGCCAAGGGCCCCACCTGGCTGTATTTCTTCAGTCGCCCGGCCAGCTTGATTTTGATCGGTCTAACCCTCGCCTCTCTGGTTTATTCTCTGTATCAGGAAAAGACAAAACACAGGAGGCACGCACAATGAGCGCACGCACGATGGACTTCATCATTGCTGCGGCCATTATTGTTCTTTCAATTTTTTTGTTGGGACAACTCAAAGGAATTCCGCGTGAAGGGTATATTTTCCCCTGTATCCTGCTTTACAGCATGATCGCATGCAGCATCATTGTTTTTATTCGGGCCTGGTTCAAAGGAAGTCGAACAGAGAAGGTTCCTGTTTTTCAAGATGTGCCACCGGGGCGATGGCTGATCGTCGTATCGATTTTCATCCTTTACGTTGTCGGAATGTTTCATCTCGGTTTTTTTGTATCGACGTTTTTTGCCGCAATGGCAATTACAACGGTTCTATCTTCTAATCGCCGGGGTCGTGCCCTGTTAATAAACTTAATTTTTGCAATTACACTCACGTGTATTTTCTATCTGTTTTTTGTCAAATTAATGATGGTTCGATTTCCGGAAACTTTGCTGATCTGATACAGGCATCCGCGCCGAGTAGATCGTCGTTCTTAAGTCAAAAAGAAGGGGAATGTCGAATCTGCATTTTTATTAAAAATCGAAAACTCCCGTCTTGCGGGGGGCAGATATGATCGGATCTGCCATAGATCAAATCTGTTCATGGTTTTCCGCCAAGGCGGATCGGGTGTCAGGTTTCGGTAAATACCGAATCCTGAATCATGAGCACCGATTTGGTAGAAACTGAAGACCACCCCCGGTGAAAGATCGTCCATTTCATGAGCGACTGCGACACAGCGGGTCGAATTCGGTTACTGATCCGCCTGCGGCGGAACACCTGAAACCCTATCACTGCTGGATAGGCACTATTTAGGAAAGGAGTCGACAGGTGGCTGATAATAGACAGCGTCAAACCAAACCGAATATCATTTTGATTCTCGCGGATGACCTCGGTTTTTCAGACATCGGATGTTACGGTTCCGAGATTCTGACCCCGAATTTGGATAACCTGGCGAGTAAAGGGGTAAGGTTCACTCAATTTTACAACTGCGCCCGCTGCTGCCCCAGTCGCGCGTCGCTTCTCACCGGGCTTTATCCGCACCAGGCCGGGGTCGGACACATGGTCGACAATAAAGGTGTCCGCGAATACCAGGGCTACCTGCGGGAAGACTGCATAACGATAGCTGAAGCACTACAATTGGGAGGTTACGGAACCTATATGTCGGGAAAATGGCACGTGGGCGGCGGTTACATTGCAAACAGACCGGAAACATGGCGCCCGGGGGCCAAGGATCATCCCATTCCGACTCAGCGAGGTTTCGATCAATACTACGGCATGGTGGGCGGTGGCGGCAGCTATTTCCATCCCCCTTACATGATGCGGAACGATTCGCTCATCCAACACACGGAGAATGATTTCTACCTGACCGATGCCATCAGCAAAAACGCTGTTGACATGATCGAAGACGCCTCGCGCAGGAACCGACCGTTTTTCCTTTATGTTGCGTACACGGCGCCCCATTGGCCTTTGCACGCGCTGCCGGATGATATTGCAAAATATGAAGGGAAGTACCGCAATGGCGGATGGGACGGTGTGCGCACCAGCCGTCATGAGAATCTCAAATCCATGGGCATCCTTGATCCGAAATGGGAAATAACTCCTAGAGATGAAAAGGCGCCGGCGTGGGCGGATGCTGAGAACAAAGACTGGGAAGACCTGCGAATGGCGGTCTATGCAGCCCAGGTGGATCGCATGGACCAGGGCATTGGAAAAGTCCTTGAGAAACTAAATGAATTGGGAATCGAAGAAAACACCCTGATACTGTTTATGTCCGACAATGGCGGGTGTGCAGAATTCCTCGCAGAGGATTCAAATAAACCGCAGCCTTTCCGCTACAACATCCCAACTCCCGACGGGCGTCCTATGCGCATGGGGAATGCACCGAAGATCAAGCCCGGGCCCGATGACACATTCATGAGTTACGATATGCCGTGGGCGAATGCTTCAAATACGCCGTTCCGGCTGTACAAGCACTGGGTTCATGAGGGCGGCATTTCAACACCGTGCATTATCCACTGGCCGGCTGTCATTCGGGAAAGCAGCATTGTTCACGAGCCCTGCCACTTGATCGATATCATGCCCACCTACCTGAACGCAGCCGCTGTAGAATATCCGAATGAATCCAACTCCCGGCAGACTCCCCCCCTGGAGGGCGAAAATCTGATGCCGCTTTTGAACGGCGGGAGATTTACCCGGGAACAGCCTATTTTCTGGGAACATGAAGGCAATCGGGCTGTCCGTGATGGAATCTGGAAGCTGGTCAGCAAACATCCGGGAGACTGGGAGCTTTACAATCTCGAAGAGGATCGCACCGAACAAAATGACCTGGCGGCAATTGAAAGATCAAGGGTAAAGGACATGGGGAAAAAATACCGGACGTGGGCAAACCGCTGCGGCGTGCATCCTTCCATGGCATGGCTCACGGAATAACCGCTGCCGAAAGGCCGAGATATGGGTCAAATAAAAAAACTAAGAGACTCCGGGAGCGATGTCCATGGCAAAATACTATCAGCAGAATGTGGCCCCGAGGCGAGGACAGCTGAAAGGTGATATCCACGATCCTTTAGAATGAGAGGCTAAACGATGACAAGGTCTGGACCGTTTCACGGTATAAGAGTGTTGGATTTTTCACATGTGCTTTCCGCACCATACGGCACGATGACGTTGGCCGATCTGGGAGCGGAAGTGATCCGGGTAGAACGCCCGGGAGGCGGCGACTCCCTGCGGAAATCTCCACCATTGCAAAACAACGAGAGTGCATATTATTTCTGTTCCAACCGTAATAAGAAGTGTATGGTCGTGAATCTGAAAAAGTCGGAGGGCATTGAACTCATCAAGCGTTTGGTCAAAGATTTTGATGTTCTTGTCGAAAACTTCAGGCCGGGCGTCATGGATCGATTGGGGTTGGGCTATGAGACCATTAAAGCCATCAAGCCGGACATCGTTTACGCATCGTTAACAGCTTTCGGCGATGTCGGACCCTATAGGGATATGCCAGGTTACGAGCTCATACTCCAATCTCTTGCCGGCGTTGTAAGCGTAACCAGCGAACCGGATCGGCCGCCGTCAAAGGTGCAGCTTCAGATTGTCGATTTAAGCGGCGGTCTGTTTTTGAGTCAAGCCATTATGGGGGCACTGTTCCATCGGCAGAAGACCGGGAGAGGGCAGCGTGTCAAGACGTCTTTGTTCGAAGCCATTGTGGCGATGACTACAAATCTCATCGGTATTCACCTGATGGGCAAAAAGGTGCCCACGGTCATGCGAACCAGGAATCCGCAACTTTTTCCTTCCCAGGCCTTTAAAACCCAGGACGGTTACGTCTCCGTGGTCTGTACTCCGGACCACTGGGACAGATTTTGCCGGGCTCTGGACCGGGAGGACTGGATCGAACATCCGGAATATAGCAGCGTGAAATACCGCATGGATCACTATGAAGAAATGGAAAACCATGTTGAACAGGTGCTCTCCTCCAAAACAACCCAGGAGTGGCTACATCGCTTCAAGGAAAATCAGGTGGCCGCCGGTCCGATCAACACGTTGGAAGAAATGTTCGATGATCTGCAGTTTCAGGCGCTTGATATGATCAAGTCTATTTCGCACACAACTGCAGGCCGGATCGATGTTCTACGACCACCTTTCACTCTTTCTGAAACCCCGGCCGAGGTAACCCTGGCGCCACCAGCATTGGGTGAACATACCGCCGAGGTTTTGGCTGAGGCTGGTTTTACCGACGACGAAATTGAGGCACTCAGGCAAAAAGGCATTGTGGAAATGCTCTAATCATTAAAGTCTATAACAGGCTATATTCTTCATTCCCCGATGAGACGCTTCAATTGGCCTGAGCTCGGGTAGGATGCCCTAAACATTAAAGACATCGTTGTAGCCTCGGGCACCGGCGCTACGGGAGCCAATGCAGTCGAGATTTTCAGCACATGCAATCTCGTTGTGGTCGCAGGCGCCGTAGGCTACAGGGAACCGAATAAAATTCTCATGCGGGAAGAGAACCGGTCGGCTGTCGAGGGCAGCGGAGGGCAGGTGCTTTTTGCCGGTCACGCCTTTGGAATGCTGGTGTAATCAAACGTATTAAAACATCAAAAAATAAGACGGAATTAAAAGATTAAGATGGTTTCA
>JAHEHB010000253.1 GCA_024644775.1 Deltaproteobacteria bacterium | reverse complement strand
TTGTTTCTGCAGGAATTGCCGTTCAATCCCAACCAGTTACCATCATAACAATCCCTTTTTTACTACGACAGGATAATTGGAAGTATACTTGGATAACCGTGATCGTCGTTCTGGTGCTATCTTTGCCGATTTTCTATACAGATGGGGCATTTTCGTCTTTTGGATTCATGGGATTCGGGGACAAAAACGCAATTAAGGGGCCTATCTATTCGATTTTCCGGTCGATTTTCCAGAAAAATTTAGGCGAACCTCCGTCTGCCTCCTTTATTTCAATGGTAATTCTGGGGGCTATCCTGTTTTTTGGTTATCGGCATCTCCATCCTCAGAGAAATGGTTACCATTCAAACGACCCCATATCCGGATGTTTTTTCGCATTGGGAGCATGGGTTGTGATATCTCCAACGATCCATTATGGGGCTGTTGCTTGGATCGTACCATTTTTAGCGCTTCGGCCGACTGTTTCCTGGATGTTTTTATGTTTAACCATTGGTTTGTATTTTCCTGGATATGGCGTTTCAGACGATTCCGGCAGCGGGTATCTACCGCTATCAGCGCAGTTATTCATATGGCTCCCCTTTTATGGGATGTTGCTCCATGATGTCTACTTAGCGAGACTTCGTGCAAAATCACCCGTTGAAGTGATGTTGCCGGAATCGGTTTCTGTGGTCATTCCGACGTTAAACGAAGCAGCGGCCATAACAGAATGTATCCATTCGGTTCTTAAGGACGCTGCTGTCACGGAAGTTATCGTAGTGGATAGCGGGTCTTCAGACGGCACGGGCCGTCTTGCAGAGAATACAGGGGTACAGGTGATCCACTACGATGCAAACTGTAAAACCGGTGTCGGCCGGGGCGGTCAGATTCTCGCAGGCATCAATGCTTCCACAAAGGATGTGGTGGCATTGGTTCATGCCGATACGCGCGTGACCTATCCGATCTTTGAAAACATAGTGAACGTGCTTTGTAAACAACCATTGATCGTAGGCGGTGCGGTGGGGAGCCTTTTTAACAGCAACGGATGGCGGTTTCGCGTGCTGGAGTTTGCAAACGATCTTCGTATGGCATGTATGGGAATTAGCTTCGGGGATCAAGTGCAGTTTTTCCGCCGAAAACCGGTTGTCGATAACGACTTGTTTCCCAATATCCCACTGATGGAAGATGTTGAATTCAGTATCCGCCTGCACCGAATGGGCCGTCAAACATATCTTTTTGGAAATGCGATGGTCTCCACACGCAAGTGGAAAGCGAAAGGTTTCGGGCACGCGTCTACGGTGATTCGACTGGTGGCAACATATCTGTGGCAGAGGCTCTGGGGAACGCCGGACACCGAAGCCATGTATCTGAAATATTACGGAAAAAACGCACCGCTAAAATCATGATAATCGAACTCGAGTCTCTGGAAGTCATTCTGATTTTTTACACAAACCCGAACATGAATAAGTAAAACACCTGTAAGACGAAGTCGGTCGATCTCATCGATATCATCTATTATCCATCCTATCTTCTCTTCGTGCCGGTTCCATTAAAACTGGAATATGAATTACCTCTGGCTTTTATCCCATTTTTGTAGTATCTTAGTATGTATCTGAGCGAATTTCATTACTGATATGGAGAAAATGTGAGAGCACTGATCGCGTTTCTCGCTGGAGTGTTGATAGTTGCTACCTCCAGCCATTTTGCCTTAGCCGAAACCGAAACAATCGGCAGCGTTAGAACAGTTAAAAAAACCGCCTTCATCCTCAGGAAAGGTAAGACCCTGAGCGCTAAGATAGGCCTGAAGCTCATTCAGGGAGATATTTTGAAAACTGGGTTAGGAGGTAGTATCGGGGTAATCTTAAGAGATGATACGATCTTGACCCTTGGACCCGGCAGTGAGATTGTGATCGATACTTTCAACTTTTCTCCTGCAGAAGGCAAACTTTCCATCGTCACCAGAATGATCAGAGGGACCGTCGCCTATTTCTCGGGGCAGATTGGTAAACTATCCCCTGAGTCGGTGCATTTTACAACACCGGTTGCTACCATAGGCATCCGCGGAACCCGTTTTGTTGCAAAGATTAAGGGAGATTAGACACGCCATAGCTTCAGTGGAGGAACAGGGTCTCTTAGGAAATCGGTGTTGTGATTCATACGGGCTATTTCACTTCGGAGAAAGGGCCTCATGTGGCAAAAAAAAAATGCATTGTCATTTCTTGTCTCGCCCTATTTTTTATTAGTGGGTGTGCAAGCAAACAACAGAATCTACAAACTCTACAAACTCAACAAAATCTATTTGTATTGTTGCCCGACCCTGACGGAAAAGTAGGCCAAATCATTGTCTCCAATCCAAAGGGAACGACTATAATTGATCAAGCTGGACAGGCCTTAGAGGTTAAAAGTGCGGAACAACCCCCTAGCCTTCCATTCAAAATGGCTGAAAAAGAGATTCTTGATACCTTTGGCCCTGTCCTTGAGGCACAACCGGAGTCTCCCCTTCGTTACATCATATATTTTGAATTTGACTCTACGATACTTACTGAACAATCCCGCAACTTATTACCCCAAATCCTTAAGGCCATCAGGGAAAGGCGTTCAGTAGATATCAGCGTTGCAGGTCATACGGATACCGCGGGTGAGAAAGAGTACAATTTCAAGCTTTCCAGGAGGAGAGCTTTTGCAGTAGCAGCGCGATTAATTTCCAATGGGGCTGACCCTAAAATCTTGGAAATAACGTCCCATGGCGAAGAAAATCCTCTTATAATTACTGAGGATAACGTTTTCGAACCTCTGAACCGCCGTGTGGAAATCATTGTCAGGTAGATGCTGGGCTTACCGCCAGGCTGGCCGGTCGCTTATCTTGATTGTCATGATTTTTAAGGTGTTTGGGGGGACATAACTTGAGCCGCATAAAAAGCCTCAAACGGCAACCGAAAAGGAATCGAAAAGGAACGTTGCTGGTTGCGTTTATAGGCTTTTTTATTACGATACTATTCGCAATCCTACATTTCTATCAGCCCAATTTTTTTATTTATCTGGAAAACAAAATCGGCGACATGTTGACGATATCGGTGGGGCATCGCCAGCCAATCGGGGATCTGGTTATTGTCGATATAGACGAAAGCAGTTTATCCGGATTTGGGCAATGGCCGTGGCCAAGAAACCGCCTGGCACTTCTATTGCAGAAAATAAAAGATTCGGGCGCGACGAGCGTAGGCATTGACATGCTTTTTCCTGAACCGGATAGAACCTCTCCTGTCACACTACGGTCGGAATTGTTACGGAACAGACAAATCAACGTGGAGTTTAAAGGTCTTCCAGAAGATATGATGGATCACGATAAGATCTTTGCCAGTACGTTGTCCAGCGGACCCTTTGTGTTGGGATATAAATTTCTCTTTCACAAGCAAAACCAAAAGAGTCGAAACTGCCTGTTACAGTCCTTGAGTGTGGCCTGGTTCAATGCCCCCCAAAGAGAAACCGCATCACATTCACTTTTCAGCGCGTCGGATGTTATTTGTAGTATCAATCCGATTTCGAAATCGGTTTCTTATGGGGGTTTTCTTAATGCCACTCCGGACATAGACGGTGTATTGAGGCGGGCCACCCTGCTTATAGAATACCACGGAGAATTTTTTCCAAGCCTCGCCTTGGCGACGCTGATGCAAACCTTGGGTACCAAACAGGTTTTTATAAAAATAGGCCGTTACGGGATAAAATCGATTTATCTTGATGAGATCCACATCCCTGTTGATTCCAAGTGCAATATGTTGATTAATTATCGTGGAAAGGGAAAGTCATTTAACTATATCTCAGCCGGAGATATCCTTAACGGTCTTATCACTAAAGAAAAGCTCAAAGGGAAGATTGTATTCATAGGAAGCTCTGCTACGGGCCTGGGAGGGTACGAACAAACCCCTATCGATTCGGTCTATCCGGACCTTGAGATCCATGCGACCGTAGTTGATAACATATTGCAAGGTGATTCTTTCTCCAGACCCCACTGGGCAACTATCTCGGGACTCTCAGCAATTTTAATCGTAGGGTTTATTTCCAGCTTCGCGATTGCGTGGTTAGGGCCTTTGTCGAATTGCACAATCTTGATATTCGGCCTTTTGGGCTGTTGGTACGGTTCCACATGGTTCTTAAAGTCCCATGGTATTCTACTTTCGCCCCTTTTCCCCATCATGGTTCTGGCCACCAATTTCGCAGCCCTTATGATACTAAAATATTGGTACAATGAAAAGTCTGCCAGAAAACAAAAGGAGCAGGCACTTGTCAGCCTAAAAGCGAGCGAAGGCAGGCTTAAGTCAATAATGAAAGCCATTCCTGATATTGTCTATCGTCTTGACAAGTTTGAAAAGATCACGTTTATCAACGATGCCGTCACCCGTTACGGATACAGCCAAGATGAATTGCTGGGAACACATATCATTGAAATCGTTTCTCCTCAAGATAGACCGCAGGCGAATCATCGGATCAACGAAAGAAGAACGGGATCCAGAGCCACGAACGGATTCGAGATTAGACTTCTAAACAAGATTAGATCGGTTATTCCAGCCGACAGTAGCGTCCGGTATTTCATGATTTCCGCAGAGGGGTTGTATAGTACGGACGAACCCGAGACGAATACCTTTATAGGGACACAAGGGATTGCCAGGGATATTACGGAAAGGAAACAGCTTGAGAGCCAATTACTGCAAGCTCAGAAGATGGAAGCGATTGGAACCTTAGCCGGAGGCATTGCCCATGATTTCAATAATCTTCTTCAGGCCATACAGGGTTACTCACAGTTGCTTCTTTTTGGTAAGCAAAAGAAAGATCCCGAATTTAAAAATTTGAAGGAGATTGAAAACGCAGCACAGAGAGCTGGTAAACTGACAGAGCAACTTCTTACTTTCAGTCGCAAAGTAGAGAGCAAGCTTACACCGGTCAATATTAACCAAGAAATAATACAGGTTGAGAGACTACTCAGAAGCACTATCCCTAAAATGATCGACATTGAACTCAATCTGGAAGAAAAGTTGCGTATCATCAATGCCGATTCGGCCCAACTGCTCCAGATTATGATGAACCTTTCTGTAAATTCAAGGGATGCGATGCCGGAAGGTGGAAAACTGGTTATTAAAACGGAAAACATCACGTTAGATGAGGGTTTTACCAAAAAACATGTGGGTGCCAAACCCGGTGAGTATGTCCTCCTTCAGTTCTCCGATACAGGTTCCGGTATGGATAGAAGAACCATGGAGCATATTTTTGAGCCCTTTTATACTACAAAAGAGATAGGGAAGGGCACTGGGTTGGGTCTCTCGATGGTCTACGGCATCGTAAAAAACCATGGCGGATACGTTACATGCTCAAGTGAAATGAATAAGGGTACAATATTCAACATCTATTTCCCGGTCGTGGAACCGGTAATAAAGAAAAAAGTTATATCGGAAGAATTAGAGGAAGAAATTTTCGTTGGGGGGTTTGAGACAATTTTGCTGGTCGATGATGAATCTTCCAACCAAAATCTTGGTAAGGAAATTCTATCAAAGGCCGGCTATAATGTGCTGACTGCCAATGACGGTGAGAGTGCATTGGAAATCTATCGGGAAAAAAAAGAGGAGATCTCCCTCATTATTGTAGATCTTATAATGCCGGGGATGGGTGGTAAGCGCTGTATCGAGGAGATAATCAAAATTAACCCTCATGAAAACGTTATAATTTCGAGCGGGTATTCCACGAATGGGGCTGTAGGAGAGACCCTCGAAACGTATGTTGGGGGTATCATTAGAAAGCCATACGACGTCAGACAAATGCCAAAAATCGTTCATGAAGCGCTAAACAAAAAACAGTAAGCGCACCAAAACGTTCATCCGATTGATACCAAACAAAGGAGACTGCATTATGACGAAAAAAGCACTGGAGGGTACGGTTGCAGTTGTAACGGGTTCGGGCAGAGGAATCGGCAAGGCCATTGCTTTGGCTTATGCAGAGGCCGGGGCTGTTGTCTGCTGCGCGTCTCGAACAGTAACCGAAATCGAAGAAACTGTTAAAACAATCGAGGAGAGAGGTGGCAGGGCACTGGCCGTGCAGACCGACGCGACGGATCGAGAATCTGTTGAGCAGATGTTTAAAAAAACGGCTCAAACCTTTGGAGGTGTCGACATTCTGGTCATCAACGCCGGGGCAAATTACGACCGCCGGACCGTGGAAGAAAGTGTCGTCGAAGACTGGCTGGCTACCGTGGAAGTCAATCTTGTCGGCGCCTATTATTGTGCGAAAGCCGCCATTCCCCACCTCAAGCAGAGGGGTAGGGGGAAAATCATAACGGTAGGCTCCGGTGTTGGGCATCGGGGGCATGTGGGAAGCTCTGCCTATTCTGCTTCAAAAGCTGGGCTGTGGGCGCTGACCAAGGTCCTTGCCCAGGAGCTTTGGCAACATAAGATTACCGTAAACGAACTGATTCCGGGGCCGGTCGAAACCACTTTGACCGCCGATCAAACACAGACAAACCACACTGTTTTTGCCATCGACAGTGAATGGATTAAAACGCCGGAGGATGTGACACCACTTGCGTTATTCTTAGCTACCCAGCCCGATACCGGCCCGACCGCCCAGAGTTTTAGCCTCATGCGTCGGCCTCAGTGAGGGGGATGGTTTGAAATTCCCTTCAACTTTGAATCACCGTTGATCATTGTTTCGACGCCTCAGGTAATGCGAGTGTTCAGAGGTTCAGCCCTGCCGCTGAACACTGAACACTCAAAACGCCTATCGATCGCAATACCCAACCGAAATTGTCTGACCCATTTAGTCAAACAAACAGCATGCACGGAACTAAAACATGACGGATCCTGCGGATACATTTATATCCTGACCGGTCATCTTGGCTGAATCCTCGGAACAGAGAAAGGCAACCAGTGCCGCTACATCCTCAGGATCCACAAAACGTTTCAATGCGGTTTTTTCCACCCGTTCTGCTGCGATCTGGTCCCGGCTCTTTCCCGTATGACGCACGATACCCTGAAACACCTGTTCCAGCCGGGGCCCGGCTACTGCCCCGGGGCAAACGGCATTGACACGAATATTCCATGGCCCTACCTCTGCAGCCAGCGTGCGGGTAAAACCGATGACCCCCATTTTAGAGGTTGCATACGGCGTTCGCTGGATCAGTGCCCGCTTTCCGGTAACCGATGCGATGTTGACGACACTTCCCTGTTTTTGCCGCTTCATAATCGGGATGGTGTGCCGGCAGCAGAAAAACACCCCCCGAACATTGACCGCCATGGTTTCATCCCATTCCTTGGCGGTAATGTCTTCGATATTTTTCATGGGACCCGCGATACCTGAATTGTTGACGAGAATATCGATACGGCCCGAGATCTCCATGGCTGCGTTGACCAGACGCACAACCTGATCTTCGTAGTTAAGATCCGTCGAAACGGAAATGGCTTTGCCGTTTGAGCCATGGGAAATTTTTTCAACGGTTTCCGCAGCCCCTTGGGTGTTAATATCGCCGATAACAACCGTAGCGCCTTCCTGAGCCAGACGCAGGGCGATTTTACTTCCGATTCCCTGTCCCCCACCGGTAACGATGGCAATCTGTTTATGAAGTCTCATCTTTTGCACTCAGCTCCTTTTTTAACTAATTGAATCATATTTGTTTGTCAAAATAAATGAGATAATGATATGAAGATCTTTATGAAAGAAAATGTTCACATCGTCGAATCGGACATCTCAATCATCGGCAGCGGCATTGCGGGACTGAGTGCCGCCCTGGCGGCTTCCAAAGATGGAAAAAAAGTGCTGGTAGTTTCCAAATCCACCGCAGGTAAAGCGACCAATACGACTCTAGCCGGCGGACTTTTTACCTTTGCAACGGACAAATTCACCACCGAAGCGCATTTTGAAAAAACACTTGATAGCGGCCGTATGCTCAATGACCCGGATTTGGTGGAGCAGTTTGTAGCGGCGGCGCCTTCAAAAGTAAAAGCGCTGATGAGCATCGGTTTAAAAGGTTA
>JAHEHB010000252.1 GCA_024644775.1 Deltaproteobacteria bacterium | reverse complement strand
AAAGAAAGTTTCGAGGAAGAAAACCGATTTTGCTGGTTCCGAGGGAGTTCTACAAAAAGAGGATATCTCGATTTCGATTGCCGGGTTAGACGGCACTGTCCTTCATAGTGATGACGAACATATCATTCGCGGGAAACTTCCGGAATCGGTAGTCGCCATGCGAATAGACAAAGCCCACAAAGATAAACGTTTCAAATCTTCCCACCACACAAAATATCAAGATTCATATTTTACAATTCTACCGATAATGGATCGTCAGAAAAAAGAAGTCGGGATCATTTCCCTTTCTTTTAAAGAAAAACAGTTAGAAGCATTTATTGATAAGATCGTGAGAAAGAATGTTTTCTCCATCGTTTTTATTTCTATAATCAGCATACTTGCACTGATCATATTTCTTTCCTGTTTACCCATGGATGCGGATAATTTTCCAAAGAAAAAGATTTCTTTTATTGTATTTTTTGTCATCTGTACCGCACAGGTTTTTTCTACGGGTTTTATGACCTATATGTTCAAAGACTATTTTCTGGAAATAAGTAAAAATAATTCGGAGACCCTAACCGGTATTGTCAAAAGGGACGTTGATTACTTATTAGATAAAAATATTTCACTGAACCACCTCGTCGATATGGAGAACCATCTGGGTCAACTAATTACCAGCACCGAAGAATTGAAAGATATCACAGTATATGATCACAACAATCATCCGTTATATCGTGCTACAAAAACCAGTGTTACGGATTTCCAGAAATCAAAAAATGCCTACACGCAATGGATGGAGGCAACAAAATCAATTTCCAATATGGAATATAACGTCAAAACAGAACTGGTCCATAACAACCGATACAGCGGTTATATTTCAACGAATATATCAAAATCCATATTGTTCAAAAAAATCCTGGATATCGCAATGGATTCCTTCACGGTGCTTATAATTTCCATCCTCTTTTTAGTGGAAATGCTCATTTTAATCTTTAATTATGTGCAGAGTCGAGTGGTAAGCAAAGAAAAGCCCCAAACGATTCACTATGGCGTTATACGGCCGGCGGCATTCCTATTTCTGTTTGGGGTAGACATTTCGATTTCGTTTATCCCACTGCATATGCAAAAACTTTACATACCGTTTTTGGGGTTGTCCAGAGACACGATAATGGGACTTCCCATTTCCGCTGAATTTATGTTTGCGGGAATAGCGATACTCATTTCGGGTATCTGGCTGGATCGCCGGGGCTGGCATGAACCGTTCATTGGAGGGCTACTGATGGCAAGCATCGGTTTTGTATATTCTGCCTTTGCGCCCGATGCACTACAATTCATCATTTCACGAGGATTCGTGGGGTTTGGATATGGCCTGGCGCTTATGGCTGCCCAGGGATTTGTCATCAACTACAGCGATGGTCAATCTAAGGCGCAAGGCCTCGCAAACTTGTTGGCGGGTGTTTTTGCGGGCGGTATATGCGGTGGTGCAGCAGGAGCAATGTTAGCTGAAATGGTCGGATACAAATTGGCTTTTTTAACGGCTTCTGTGATTTTGTTGGGCGTTATTGCGTATGCACTTCTCTTTATGCGGAACGCCGTCAAAAAGCCGGCGCCACCTGTTTCTAAAATCTCAGACACGCCCCAAGCCAAAGGCACCACGAATATCTTTAAATTTCTAACGAATCGAATCGTACTCAGCCTTATCCTCTTTAGCGGACTTCCAGCAGCGATTGCCGTTATTGGTTTTATGAACTATTTTATCCCGATTCACTTAAGTCGAATCGGTGTATCTCAGTCAACAATCGGTCAGGTTCAAATGATTTATGGTATCTGCCTTATCTATATTGGTCCGATCATAAGCAAATATGTGGATGCATCGCAAGATAAAAAACGATATGTATTTTTGGGATGTGTGCTCGGAAGTTGTTCGTTTTTGATATTTCATATATTAGACGGACTCGCTTCTGCCACTGTGGCGGTTTTTCTGCTTGGATTATCCAGCAGTTTTGTTCTCGCCTCCCAAATGGTTTACGCTTTGAAACTCCGAGTAACACAAAAATTGGGTGCAGGAAAAGCAATCGGAATATTCCGATCCACGAGTCGAATTGGGCAGATGTTGGGACCTGTTATCTTCAGCACACTGTTTGCAGTGACAAATATCAATAAAGGAATTACCTACTTTGGTCTATTCTATTTGCTTACCGCGGTCATATTTATTCTTTTGACCCAAAGAGATCGTTCGAAAATGGCAACAGATGACGCCTAATAAACCCCATCAAAACCATTTAGACGGTGATAATGGAAACGGTCTGGGGAAACCGGATGATTACCTTCAGTTTGTGTGCCAGTATTCATCAACCGTAAATCAGACCATTAAACAATATGGAGAAATTTCTCTATCAGAATACTTAACAAAACTGACGCCGAATGTTGAATCCCCCTATCAACCACGTGATGATCTGATCCATATCGTTTATCGGTATACAAACGAACTGCTTGGGGATTCAACGGCGACTCAGATTGCAAAGGCGCTTTCAGAGTCTCCGATTATTTTAACCGCAAATCATCACGGCGTTGACTACTTTTCACACTCTTTCCAGGGAAGTATATTATTTTCGCTTTCCAAACGAAAAGCCATGAACGGTTCAAATGCGGTGCCTGTGTTTTCCTGTGGAAATATACCTCTTGACAACGCCACATATCCTCAGGGAATGCTTTTTTATCGAGTCGATCCGGATCAGCTATGGGCGATGCCAAAGAGATTGCCGGTATTTCCAAATCGGTTAAGAAGACAGCTTGTCAGTGGTGCGCCACCCTTTGATAAAGAAATGGTGGACCGTGCTGAGAAACGTTTTGTAAAAATGGTTAAAGATAAGCAGATATCTTCCATCCTTCAAAACGCGACCGACTCAATTCTTTACAAAGATTACTCCAACCCTGCTGTTGTCGAACGATCCAGTTACTCCGAGCAAAGCGTTTTACTCAATAACTTAATATGGAAACGACTTTTTGCCGACAATAAGTTCAGTACAGAAATCGTTTATTTGGAACTGGAAAAAATCGTTGCTGAATTGCTCAAACTTGATCTTAAAAACGAAAACAGCCTTGCCTGGCAGATAATGTTTGAACCATCCTTACGAAAAACACTTCTCGAAGAGTTGGATGGTGCGAGGGCTTGTTGGGATTTGAGCCAACTCAAAAGCCGGCTCCAAAACAATCAATCCGAGGAGATTACGAAAAAAAACTTTAATGGCAGTGGAACTATATTTTTCTGGGGACTTAATAAATCTGGAAGAAGAACGCCCCTTTATCTCGATTCAAATGGTAGCAACAATTCAATGCTCAGGGGGATCGACGACCACAACAAATTGTGGGAATTAACTTATTCTCCGGAATGCATTTCAGAAGCTTTGGATAAAAACCACCTACTACCCTCTTTATTTACCTGTTTTTTGGTTCTTTCATTCGCACGCGGTGTCAAATGTATCGGAAGCTACTTCCAAGGAGAATACCTTCCTAGAATGCAACAAGGTTTGGTTCATTCACTAAACAGGTTAACTGATTTTCAAGACATTGCTGGTAAAGTTGAAAAAATCGATCCCAACTTTTATCTCTCCGGCATGTTACCGGTTATGACTCAGGCTGAAAACGACTATCTTGTACCGGCAGGGCCTATGGAAATTATTTCCGGGGGGGGATTGAACAGAGAAGATTTCGAACGGGTGCTTTCCGTAAAGGTTCGCGACGCACATCTGGCAGCGTTGCATGAAACCCTACCGGATTTCATCCCATGGATCCTTAGAAATTCAGATTGGAAAAAACGATTGGCGCAAGACTCTCTACGGTCACTTGAAGGTAAGGTGGTTGTTAAGTAAAAAAGGCCATATCCGAAAGGACATGGCCCTTTTTATTGGCATTTTATACTTTGTGACGGTTTTTTTTACTGTTCCTTTGGTGTCTCGATTTCCTGGAAGATTTCATCGGCAGCTAGCATCACATCAACCGGCGGATTGTATCCGATAACCTCTGCCGTTTTGAGATTAATAGCGATTTTTGGCGGCTCCTCAAATAGTTGACCGATTTCTCTTGGTTTGGCACGGTTAAAAACTTTCGCAATCGTTTGCGCATTGAACTCACCCACGTATTTATAACTTGCCTGGGACAGACTCATGAGAAATCCCCACTTAACCTCATGGGATCCGGATTGAGAAAATACCGGGATACTCTCGGAATTCACGAGATCTACCAATTCTGGTATAGTTTTACTATTTATACCATTTTGTACGGTGGCGTATATGGCATCGACTTTCTTTTTGACCACTAATTCTTGAAAGCATTTTTTTACGGTTTCCTCGGCGATTTTTCTATCAGGCACATCATCCTTTGTAAAACAGCGAACGATTTCAAAACCCTTTTCTTTTGCAACCCTTTCTATCTTGTCAACCGCTGCAATGCTTCGACCGGATACGGTATCCTCATAGGCCACACCAAGTTTCTTGAACCCGACAACATCATGAAACGTCATGAGTTGCCTTTCATACCGAAATGGATCAACCCGGGCGTGAATATGATCGTATCCGGAATCCTCATTACTTTTTATAATCCCCGCACCCAGCGCATCACTCACAGAAAAGGCCAACGTGGGTGTATGATGCTTGTTATTGGCAAGATCCTGACCGGCCCAGGTGCCCATCGCTATCATCAGATCGAGATCGTTGCGGCTACTCATTCGCTTAATTACCTGTTCGGCTATCTTCTCTCGAAGCTTATCATCCCAGTTGGCGGTATAGTGGGCATCTTTTACAAACTCAATATGTTTACTTTTGGCCTTTGTAGCCAGCCAGTTCCAGAGATCCTTGGTTTGTTCCCCTTTTTGAGGTGGGATATCGATCTGTTCAATCCAGCCTAATTGCATCAAACCCCGGACAGTCGCAGAAAAAATTACCTGATAATCGATGTACTCTCCCCCTTCATAATACCCAATGCGCCACTTCTTTCCGTTGTTAGCACAAGGAGACATACCGAATTTGCCCTTATCACTGGCTAAGGCTGATATGGAGACCACAAAAATTAACACAATCGAAAAAATGAATATCTTCTTCCATGCGTTCATGACACTTCCTCCCTTTTAAATTTTGTGTAAGTGTATTTTACCTGTCAATATTCCGATTATAGTTGTTCTGAAAGTGTATTGAGCAATATCTGTGCCAGCTTCTTATGAGGGGAGTTATGCGGTATGACTACGATGCGCTTTTTCTTAACTATTTGAAATTTATGAAAATAATAAAAATATATAAAAATATCGTAAAACATTTGGTTCAATGGGGGGCATCGGTGGAGATGTCAATCGTTTGACAACCATACTAGCGAAGCTTCGCCTCAAACCGACAAGTGGATATTTACGCTAAAACACCGATTGAGGTGAAATGAACCGATACTTGATGCTGGTTTCTGGATGCCGGAAGAAAAAAAACGGGGTATATTTATACTTGATTCATTCGTTGACTTTTTGGCCGATTAAAACGGGGCTATGTACTAGTTGGAATGTCGGAGATCCCGTCTTTAGCGGCTGAAAAACTGGAATGACGGGTCAGAAGTAATTCTATCCATTTTAAAGATAATTCTCTTAGCGGCGGAATATTTTTCCTGTTTTTGACTCGGATTATCTTTCTAAAAAAGCGATCTCATAAAAAAATTTACCTAACCTTTTACGTCAACATAAAAATTATCCGCGATCTGTATCTGCAAACGCCCCCCCCAAACGGTTTTCGCCGGAAAAAATACCCGACCCCATCGTCTTTCATATCAAACCCCAAGCGTTTTCATCCGGGCACTGGCATAATTTTTGCTGCACTTTTCAGGTTTGTAATAGGGATAAACGCAATATCCGCTACGAAATTGTTTTTGGATAGGCCATTATCAAAAAGGAGAAAACAACATGCCCGTCAAACACAGACAAATTACAATCACAGCAGGCATCACATGGTTGCTTATCAGTCTGTTTTTACTCTATCCTGCTGAAAAATTTTCAACAATCGCCTGTGCAAATTCAATTTATCTCACAAAACAGCAGACTGAACCATCGGCAAACCAACTTCCGATTGACACCTCTGACCAAAATCTATCGGAAACATCAAATAGCGGGAAACGAATCTTTTCAAAGTCAGGAGTAAAAGGTTTAAGCATAGAATTTGTTGGAGACGCCGGATACCGAAACGATGACTTTAAATGGAACATCGCCGGTGATCTGAGCGGGAATAATCCAAACGTTCTCTCGGAACTCACATGGGATGATCTTGGCATAATCACACTGACGTTTAAAAACAAAACCATTTATCGAGGTGTTTATTTTAGGGGCCATCTGCAATACGGTTGGATCGTTTCGGGCGACGTTCAAGACTCAGATTTTTTAGAAGATAATCGAACACTTGAGTTTTCCAGATCAAACAGTAATGCCGATGATGGAGATACAAAAGACGCATCGGCAGCGATCGGTTATCAATTTAACTTTGGCACCGGTATGTTTGGTTTTGCGCCTCTTGCCGGTTACTCTTATCATGTGCAAAACCTGAAAATGACTGACGGAAATCAAACCCTCTCATTCTCTGGGGGCCCACCGCTCGGACCGTTTTCGGGCCTGGATAGCACCTATGAAGCAGAATGGAAAGGACCGTGGGTCGGTTTGGATATCATTTTTCGATCTCCTCACAAAAAATCTCACCGAAATGATTTTGAACTCGGTTTAGGATTCGAATATCACTGGGCGGATTACAACGCAGAAGCGAACTGGAACCTCAGAACCGATTTTGCCCACCCAAAGAGTTTCAAACATGATGCAGACGGCAACGGTTTGGTTGTTTCAGCCGATTGGAATATCTTTTTCACAAAGAGTTGGGCGTTAAACGTGAACGCAAATTACCAGACCTGGGATACCGATTCAGGAGTCGATCGTACGTTTTTCGCAGACGGAACCAGCCTTGACACCCGCTTGAACGATGTGGATTGGGACTCTTTTGCCATCATGCTTGGTGTGATGTATCGGTTCTGAATACTTAAACAAAAAGATCGATCGGGAAAAAAGCATCGTCACATCGACGTAGACTTTAAGTGATTCTTCCAAAATGCCGATTAAAGGATATGCTGTGTGTTGATTCCACATGGCATGCGTTTTTTCTCCTGATTTGGGGTGGTTCAGTTGAGCCACCCCATTGAGGTTGAAACACCGAACCTTATAATAGAAATTACACTAATAAACCAATCAAGGAGTGATTATGCTGAAAAATACTTCGATGTTTGGATTCTTGTTATTAGCCGCTAGTCTGTTTCTCTATATATTTAAGCTCGTGTCATATCTGATGGCCAAAGAATTGAGTATCTTTTCCATCAAAGACCTATTCGGTACTGATTGGGTGAGCAGTATTCCAATATCCGCACTTCAGCAAGCGGCGCTTGCAGTGTCAACGGCGCAGATCTACGTCGTATTTTTGATAATGGGTCTAGGGCTTGTTCTATTGAGTACCTTTCAAAAGCATTGATCCGGCCTATCATTTTATCTCGCATTTAAGCGCTACAGGCATTCGCTGCGTCGTCGGCTCCTCGAAGTACTGACTACGTACTACTTCGTCGTATCCTCCTTGCCGTCTTAGAATCGTCTCGAATGCAACCAGGAATTTCCCTCCACGAGTCGTCAATATCTAAATCCTCTTTTAAAGAACAGGGTGACCGCCTGGGTCACCCTGAAAAGGAGGTTTCGTTGAAAAAGGCCTTTAACCCTTTTCACTCGTGCCAAACGCACGCAACAAAAGTAATTCCTTTGCAACGGTGAGTCAAGACCTCCATTTCAATATTTTATCCGATAGCCTTTATGCATGTTTCGGCCGCTCTATACTGGCAAGAATGACTCGTGTTATTAAAACTTGACACACACTCGACTTTTCATTATTCTCGGCATTCTATCTTGCGGCCAATGCGTACGTAATCAAGGACATATGGTAGTGGCAAATTCTTACGAGCG
>JAHEHB010000251.1 GCA_024644775.1 Deltaproteobacteria bacterium | reverse complement strand
CAAATTTGAGCAAAACGCCGCTTCCAAACTGAAGGAACACAAGCACCGCAGCCATTCCACCGAGCCCCTATGTACCGGGATCGGTCAACGCATGCCGATTTTTCCTACCGCTGTACAACAGGAATTTTCGTCTCACCGGAGCCGCTCGAAGACCACGTTGAAGCGCTGTCCGATT
This sequence comes from Deltaproteobacteria bacterium, assembly GCA_024644775.1. The sequence goes on along the minus strand of JAHEHB010000251.1, from coordinate 7,840 downwards.
GCGGCCTGGTAATAGATCCCTAAGAGGACATCTTTTTTCGGTTCGTAAACCAGGGTATAGGTGGAACCGGGATATCCAGCGTCCCGCAGTTCCACAAAGATGCCGAAGGTTGAATCACCTTTGGTCGCCTCGGCCCGGGAGACGTTGATTTGCCGGGGATTCAAGTAGCGAACCACCGCGTTTCCGTCCGCCGAAACGCTTTGGATCTCCAGAATATATCCCCCGTCGGGACGCTGCCACCGGCCGATAAGCGGTTCAAACTCCGTCGCGAATAGCGTGGCCGTGTCCACAAAGCCCTGCGTGAGTGCAGCAAAAATCATGAACTGCAGTGCACCAACCGGAAAAAGGCGTCGTCGTTTCATCTCTTCTCCTGTCTGTAGTGTATACCGCGAGCATCTTGATTGAATGTAAAAGCATGAGAATATTCGAAAATCAGAATACGCCTGCACATTCGACACTTTTTCAGATCTAAAAAATTTCTAAACCAATATTTCAAAAAATGTCCCCATAGTACCAGAATTTTTATCCGAGTATTTGCGTATCTGTTTTGGAAATTTTTTTTATCTTGATTTTTGTACATTATGATTATATACAATATTTATGATTAGCAAATATGATATTTTAAAAGAATGCACAGGATTCCAATGGGATGGAAATAATTCCTTCAAAAATTGGCATAAACACAATGTTACAAAAGCAGAGTGTGAAGAGGTGTTCTTTAATAGACCCATTGCAATCACCGATGATATTAAGCATTCTCAAGATGAAAAGCGATTTATAGCTTATGGAAAAACAAATAAGCAAAGAAAGATTTTCATGGTTTTCACGGTTAGAACTAATTTGATTAGAGTTATATCAGCTAGAGACATGGAATCTAATGAAAAAAGAAGGTACAAAAGATATGAAAAGAAAAAAACTACCTAACTTCAAAACAGAGCAAGAAGAAAGAGAGTTTTGGGATACCCATAGCTCTGAAGAATACGTTGATTGGGATAAAATTGAGGTAATTAACACACCTTTTCCGAAATTAAAACCGAGTACCAAAACGATATCGATTAGACTGCCAGAAACGATGATTGAAGAATTGAAATCATTGGCAAACAAAAATGATGTGCCTTATCAATCACTTATAAAAATTTATTTAGCTGAACGTATTGTTCAAGAAACGGCATCGTGACATAAAATCCGGCAAGCATAAAATGGCCTGGCGGGCTATCCTAAAAAAACCTAAACTTGAAGCGAATTGTTCTGTAAGAAACGACATCAATCATCACAGATACCCGGGATTAATAAACAAAGAGAATGGTTGGTTTACCATTCTCCTTAAGCTAAGGTAAATACAGAAAAACTTGGTTAGTGCTTGTCCGAAAATGGCTATTTTTCCCAATTTCTGCGTCAGACGAAAATTTTAATCCTCGAAATACTCAATGTATTCCTGTGGTTAATATTTCCGTCTTTCTTGAACTTGGAGAAACTATCTCATTTTCGGACGGGCACTAGTGATTAGTCTATATTGCCTTTTTTGTGCTGGTCATAAAGATAACCGGAGACAGCACCAACACCCCCCCCAATAAGCGCACCGGCGCCGAAGTTTCCTGTCAAAGATCCGATGGCTCCGCCCGCAACCGCACCCATACCGGCACCGCTGGCCGACCGCGATCCCGTGGTTTGTCCGCAACCGGTGACCAGCACCATACACAGTAATAGGCCAATAAACACTCGTCTTACCGCTATATTTATTTTCATGACAGACCTCCTCATTGATTTTTAATTAATCGTCACTTAGCGCATGGATATTTGTCTGCCAGTGCTCTTACCAGACCAACGACCGGCAGTTCTTCCATCAATTTTTTGTCGCTTTTATTCCGATCAACCCATTCCACGAACGCTTTTCTTCCATCTTCAATCGTAACATCAGGACCATAACAAATTAATCGCTTGAGATTATCGTTGTCACTCACCGCATCGTGGTATTGTACCGCCGCTTCAATAAACCCTCTGCAAGCATAAACGGCGGGGGCGTAATCTGAACTCGTCGGGTCCACTGAACACAGATCATATAAGTCCTGAGTCATACTAAATTTAAAATCCTGCTCCTCGACGGCGCCTGCTTTAAAAGGCAGACAAACAACCAAAATGGCGAACAATAAAGCAACGTTTTTCATGATACGATCCTTTCTGTGGTTTACCATACATTTAAGAATTAGATACACAGTTGAGACTAAAATTACAAGCAACGCGAATAGTTTGCCTGAGCCGTTCAATTACATCTCATAAAAATCCCGAGAAGAGGAATACCCCCGCAAGCCTTACAGCTTCGGTTCGGCTGCTTTTGAATACTTAAGAGGCTTGCACTGTGAACCCTCTTGCGACAGGATACATCAGGAAACTTATTTCATTGTCGGGGGCATGTCAAGTATGCCGGTAGATCCTAAATAGTGCCCATCCAGAAATGGCTAATTTCCGCAATATCGGCGTTGGGCTCTGAATTTTAATCCTCAAAATACTCAATGTATTCCTGTGGTTAATCCGCCGGAGGCGGACGCCCGCCTTGATCTTGCATCCGCCTGAGGCGGACTCATCCCTGGACGGACACTAAATAGGGGAATATTGCATAAAAATTAATGAGAAGCGCATTTTATGATTTGATACACCGGCTTCATAATTGACTTAACGTTATGTTTTTGAATCACTATTTTGACCGCAGTTCAATACGCATCAAAATTTTTCGTGAGCGAATTCCCCCGAAAGGCCTTTCGCTGTGAGAAATTGATAAACCAGGAAGCAAGGTGTGCCCGGGTAAGGGGCAAGGGTAGACGAGACAGCATCGAGGGATAGGAGTAGAAATCATGGTAGAGCCTGTTTACGAAATGCTCCAACTCCTGAGGCGAACAATATGTCGGTTTAAAGTGACATTTGGGTTCCGGCCACCTGCCGATCTGATCGCCGTCTATGATTCTGCCCGTTTTTTCCATCCGGTCATACAGGGGGGTTGCCTTCTGAGGGGTTAGAATGTTGAAGTATGCAGCCGGCACCTTATTTTCCATAAGAAATGTACGCGTGGCGTCGAATACGTCCCGGTTTTCCGTATCCCAGCCAAAGATAAAGTTCAACGAATAGCTAATTTGCCTTCTACGCAGGTTATGTAAAATTTCTTTGTATTTTTCGACTTTATTTGCTCTTTTGTTCATTCCGGCAATGGTTTCTCCATCGATACTTTCCAGGCCGATATTCACGTGTAAAACACCGCTTTTTTTGGCCAGATCCATAAATTCGTTGTTGGTGCAAATGTAGGAAGACCAAAGACTCGACCAACGGACCTTAAGCGGGATGAGGGCTTCCATGAGCGCCATCGTGTGGGGCAGATTACCGGCAAAATTGCTGTCGGCAAATAAGATGTTTTTGGCGTTGCTTCTCTTAATTTCCGAAATGACCTCATCAACCGGTCGGTACCGGTAGCTATGGCCGAGAAAGAAACGCTCTGTACAAAACTCGCATTTAAACGGGCATCCTCTGGAGGACTGCACCGCGAAGGTTTTAAAAAATCCATACTTTCTGAGATTCACAAGGTCGTAACGCGGAAAGGGCAGACCATCGAGGCAATGGAATGTATCGGACCGATAGATTTTTTTGAGGCCCCCAGCCGCGGCGTCTTTGAGCATAAGCGGCCAAATCGTCTCGCCCTCCCCGATACCGACAGCATCGCAATGATCGACAACCTCCTCCGCATGGGAAAAGACATGGGGTCCCCCCATCATCACCAGGACACCGCGCTTGCGAAACCGATCTGCGATGTCGTAAGCCCGAAGTGCGTTTACGGTCCAGGTCGTAATGGCAACGACGTCGGCAGGGGCATTAAAATCGATATCCACCAGTTGTTCATCCACCAGTGAGATTTCCCATTCTTCCGGGGTCATCGCAGCGAGATAGGGCAGTGTCAATCCCACCACCTTCCTGGTTTTGGTCTTATGGAGGGTAAAATCCGATCTGGCTCGATAGTGAGATGGCTGAATGATAAGCAGTTTCATGGTAATGGCTAAATTCCCGGACGGTTTGTCGACCGCATCACTGTTGTATTGGAGCAAAACCCTTGGGTTAATTATTGCATGTTACCGTGCACTGTGGCAACAACGATAAATGCGTAACTGCAGTTCTCGGTGAAAATGAAGTTCCATTCCACCTCCCTTTACCTCTATCGGCCGATTTTTAATTGACTCACAATTCGTTTTCCGACATATTCACACTCGCAAAAAGCAACTTGTTATCCTTTGGCATCTATTAATTCAAAGGATCGAAGCGATTGAAGGAACAACATGAAAACCTCAATATTTGACGGTTGCAAGGCGCTCCTTCTTGATTTCGGAGGTACGCTCGATTCAGACGGCGAGCACTGGCTGGATCGTTTCATCCGGCTCTATAAGCAAAACGGACTCGACATTGCTCCGGAGGATATCAAGCGTGTGTTTTATCACGCGGATGAGCGATGTTGCCGAAATTCGAAGGTGAATACCATGCATCTTCGCCAGTTGATGGAATATCACGTGACATTGCAGTTCAATGCACTGGGCTTGAAGAAAGACAACGGCGTACATCAGATGGTAGCGGCTTTTTGCATCGAAACGGAGCAGTACCTGCAACGGAATGTCCGTCTGCTCCGTGATGTGAACAGGCGGTATCGGCTGGGGCTTATTTCCAATTTTTACGGAAATGTAGAGACATTGTGCCGGGAGGCAGGATTGGCGGAGTTTTTTGATGTGATTCTCGACTCCACTCGGGTCGGAATCGGCAAACCCCAGCCGGAGATCTTCTTGATGGCATTGCGCCGCTTCGATTTACCACCGGAGCAGGTCATTTTTGTCGGGGACTCCTACGAGCGGGACATGATTCCGGCTCGAGACATCGGATTGAAAACCATCTGGCTGGAAGGACCGAATCCTAGAATACCGCCCAATGCCGGCCCTGTAGATGCACGGATCCTGCGACTGACCGAGCTGGAGGCCCTGATCTTATGAAAGCGGCGATCATTGCAGCCGGTAAAGGAGAGCGCCTGTCACGTGGCGGCATAACGGTTCCAAAGCCTCTGATAACGGTTGGCGGAAAACCATTGATTCATAGGGCCATCCATGCTGCCGCAAAAACGGCAGTAACGTCCATTGCATGTATTGTCAATGATCTGAATCCTGACGTCGCCGGTTATTTACGCTCCGGTTCGTGGCCGGTTCCATTGGAGCTGGTTGTCAAAACAACCCCGAATTCCATGGAAAGCTTATTTGGTCTGGCCCCTATTTTGAATTCCGAACCCTTTCTCATGTTAACGGTCGATGCGGTCTTTGCGTTTGAAACACTGGAGACATTTCTTACGCAAGCCAAAAGCATCCAAAATGCTCAGGCCGTTCTGGCGGTGACCCGTTTTGTAGATGATGAAAAGCCCCTGTGGGTTCGGTTAGACGACAGTTGCCGGATAATCGCATTGGGTGATGCCGCGGTGCCTACCCCCTATGTGACTGCCGGTTTTTATTATTTTACACCGGATATTTTCACGGAGATTGAGGTCGCCCGATCAAACAACCTGAATGCACTGCGTCAATTTCTCAACCTTCTGATGGACAAGGCGTATTCGCTTCATGGTGTCGAAGTATCCAAAACCATTGATGTGGATTACCCCGAGGATGTGAAAATAGCGCAGGCTTACGTGAGAAAAATTGAGGGCCATGGTTAACGGAACGGTACTGGGTGTATACCGGGAAAAAGCGTTTTCACCCGGAAAAGTTCGGGCAGATGCGGCGATTCTGGAAATGACGATTGCTCGGTTGCCCGGATCCATATTCCGGGTTTCGATGTCGCCGGCTGAAGAGCTTCATAAGATTTCATCGAGACCCGGTCTCGTTCTGAGCATGGCGCAATCCAAGCAGGCACTCGATATCTTGGCGCGTTGGCAGCAGAACGACACCACGGTTGTCAATTCTGTCGCCGCAGTTCAAAATTGTTATCGAAAACAGCTCTTTCATCGCCTGCATGCAGCCTGCCTGCCGTTACCCCGGGGCCGTATCTTGCCCCTTCATGCGCAGGACGCGCTTAAAAAGATGGTTTCCGTGGATTCCGGTCGGTGTTTCTGGCTGAAACGGGGGGATGTCCATGCAATGCAAGCAGCCGATGTCGTCAAAGTGGCAACCAGAAAAGATCTTACCGGCGCTCTGGATCATTATTACGCTCAAAACATTGAGACGGTGCTCATCCAGGAGCACATTGAGGGCGAGGTGATCAAGTTTTACGGTGTGGGCCCCGGGGAATTTTTTACTGCATTTAAAGTTTCATCAGGTGAAACCATCGCCCCGGAAGAAAATAGACTGAGGACTCGGCTCTTGACTGTCGCGAGCCGGGCGGCTGAAGCGGTGGGGCTGGAAATTTATGGTGGAGATGCGATTTTTACGCTGGATGGGCAACTGGTGCTGATAGACGTCAACGACTGGCCGAGTTTTTCTTCGTGCCGCCGGACAGCCGCTGAGCATATCGGCAGGTACATCATCCGCATGCACGAAAGAGGTTTTAATGGATCATAACAATCTCAACGGAAGATCAACCGATACCATTTCGTCCCGAGTCTATCGGGAAGAACAACGATACTTGTCACCCGGCCACCCGGAAGCGGCACGGCTTTCCGAACTGGCCTATCAATCCCACCGAGCGAAATCGTCTCCAATTCCGGCGCGCGCTTCAATACCCTGAAGGCCGACGTTTAGATCTCGAATCACCTGCTGTCTTTCCTGATATTGAGAAACAATACTACAAGAAAAAACACCGGAGTTCCAACGGCGCTCAGAATCAGAAACCAGTCCAGACGGTTAAAAAAGGATAAGATTACAACAAGATAGATAAAATCGCGTCGTGCCAGGAAATCAGCCGCCCGCTCCGTTTTGTTTTTCTGTTTAGAAGAAAAAAGCGATGTGAACAAGGGGCCTTTTTCACACTTTTCGGGTCTCATCGTCCGCCAATAGATCAAACCGGCTGTTCCCAGAGCGCTCAAGGTAGCAAGACCTGCCAAAAGAAAAGGAAACTCCCTCCCGGTTTTGTGCCACCATTCGACGGCGATGGCAAAAAATACAGCGGCGTGAACCACGTTATCGCCCCAGAAATCGAGGAGCCCTCCTATGCGGCTTTCCGAATATTTGATCCGTGCAATTTCGCCGTCGCACCCGTCGAGAATGGAATGTGTGAGAAACAGAAGGGAGCCCACGACTTGCCAAAGCCCTCTGCCGATACCGATGCAGAAGGCGCCCAGCAGCCCAATGCAAATGCTGATGATTGTCATCTGGTTGGGTGTCACCGGGGTGTCCGCCAGACGTTTCGAAATGGCAATCGAAATCCGTCTCTCGAAATGTTTTGACATGAATCCTTCGGTATCTTTGATGAGGCTTTTGAACAGTTGATCTTCAAAACGGGAGAGCTCCTGAGGGTCATTTATGGCAAAGATGGCGCCGGCTTCAACGGTCAGGCCATCGGAAGATTGTCTTTCTATTTCTTCGTACACCGAATCCATTCCGTTTTTGTCCCACAATCGCTGCAGCCATGGTTTCGCTGTGTTTTCATCAACGACCAGCACGGATCGGTGATACCCCGTCACAACAGACGTTTTCCCATGAAGGGATTGAAGCAGGGTTTTAAAGAAACGTTCGTCGGGTAGATACCCGGATTTCAGGATTATGGACGGCATTGGCAATATGTCCTCGAGTATCGCTCCTTCATCAACCACCTGTATTAGATGATCGACGGATGCGAATTGCCCGTGTCTGTCGGTAATCAGCAGACAGCTGTCAATACCGGATTTTTTGGCGGTATGCAC
>JAHEHB010000250.1 GCA_024644775.1 Deltaproteobacteria bacterium | reverse complement strand
GGATAGCACTGAAGAAATGAATAGATAAGACCACCACCGTATGTTTGAATGGGTGGACCAAAATACCGGGGATAGGAATACAGAAATACCGGGACGATGGACCGTGTAGTGCGCGTTTCCCCATCTGTTCTTCTTTCCCTTTAGCCGTCCACCGGACAGTTGGTTGAACCAATCAAACCCGCCTAGACCCCCAATCGGACTATCCTGAAAGATTTTGTAGTGTTGTTGTTTGTGGTTATTCCAGACATCTAAATCGTTGTCTCGGGCGATACTGAGAGCTGTTAGAAGATAGCGGGGCTCGTCACCTGTAAGCAGAGCCGATCGACTTTCCGGTGATGCATTCCACGGTACAAGGAATTCTCGGCTTACGCCATATGCGCCTATAGTCAAAAGTAGCACGAGAACACCCAAATACGGCACCGCTCGTCGGGATAAGCGTGACGGCATATATATTATCACCAATAACACTGAGCAGATGACGGCCCAGACAACGGTGATTTTCAACATTGCAAAAATCAAATTCCGATAGTTACAGCTTGTAAATTTCTATTTTTTATTTTTTCAATTCAGATTCGATTATTTTTTGAAAATACTGAAAACTGCGGTTTTTCAGAATTTTACCATTGATAAATATGGACGGAATGCTACGGACACCTGCTTGTCGTCCGTTTTGTATATCTCTTGAAATCAAATTTCGGACATCCGGCGACTGCACATCTCTGCTGAACTTCTCCGAATCAAGCCTCAGTTCTCTTGCGATATCCTGGATCTTTGAATCGTTAAGCGCGTTATAGTTTTCGTATAATTTGTGGTGAAATTCCCAGAATTTCCCCTGTTTGTTTGCTGCAAGTGCAGCGCGCGCAGCCTTTACTGCAAATTTATGATTCGAAAGCGGAAAATTTTTGAACACCAGCTTAACATTATTTGAATATTTGTCCAGCACCTGCTGGAGGAGCGGCTCAAGCCGCGCACAATACGGTCATTGATAATCACCAAAAACTGCGATTATTACCGGGGCTTCAACAGCTCCCTTAAACGGCAGGCCTGAAATGTCGATGTTATGTATTTTTTCGATTTGAATAATTTTAACGCTTGCCGATGAGCTGCTGGATAAAATGAGCAAATTGGATTTTTCGGAATGGGTCAATTTATCGAAGACGTCGTTAATAGCGATCCGGTTGATTATCTTATCTTTAGATATCGAATAGACAAGTATTTCACCGGGAACCAGCACGTATATGGACTGCCCGTCCGCGGATGTTACGATTTCCAATGGTGGGGAGTCGAGGTTAAATTGTTTTGTTACCGATAATTCCACATCGGCATAACCAAACCGGATGACACTTATCCAACTCACCAGAATACACAGACCTAATTTCAAGAGGGACGATTGCCTTCTCATTTATTTTTATACCTCCGTTGTAGGTTCATCATTATTCATATTGCAAATTGGTTTAGAAATCAAAAACTTTTTGAAGCAATTTTATCAAACGCGTCCCTCCGATTGTTTCCATTCTCCGTCATTGCGGTAGAAACCAACCTTTCTGCTGTCTAAAAGGTTGTATACGGAAAACCGCATTTGACATATTGGCACAACAATTATTACCATTCTATTAAATTTATAATCGTTTCCCAGCGAAAAATTCCGTATGTTATTATTTTAAAGATTTGAAAAACTGTTTTAGGTAGTCTATAACGGCACCACTGGGATTTATCCTATTTCGGTTACCTATCAATTAGAAATATACATATGGCGCTTCGAGACACCGTTTTGGCAGATTATTTTTATCGAATTCTTGATCGAACACGTATACCTAGAATCGCGCACCCCACGGTAAGCCCGAATCAATTTACCATCTTTGGTTTGGTTGTAGCCGTATTGGCTCCTGCTGGATTTTTTATACATCCCGTGTTCGGGCTCATATGCATCGTCCTTTCCGGTAGTGCAGATACCATGGATGGTTTGGTAGCGAAAAATCAGGGAAAACAATCGGTTTTTGGCGCATTTTTAGATTCAAGTTTTGATCGGATATCTGATTTTTTCTATATTTTGGGTTTTTGGGTACTTTTTTGGGACAGCAAACGGTTGGTGTCGGCAACTGCGCTCATTTTCGCTGCCTGCCTATTTACCTTTATGATCAGTTACCTCAAAGTCAAGGCTGAAAGCCTGGGTGGAAAGTGTGAAAAAGGACTGATGGAAAGAGGCTTGAGAACCGTCTATCTGATCGTCTGGGCATTGGCACTTTGCGTTATACCCTCTTTTTCTGAAACGATTCTCTGGTCCGGACTCATTCTTTTTTGCATACTGACCTTTGTTACATTGGTTCAGCGCGTCATTCTTATCCGATCCGAATTTACCGAATAACAGGGCGCACCGCCGGGTGGTCCTTTCCGGGTATCTATTTACAAGATAAACTGAACAAGAGTTGTTTTTGCCGCCAAGCTGTCTTAAGTTGGATGGAAAATTTGTATAATCGTCCGTGGAATTCAAACAAAAGGAGACTGTTAGAATGAAAGAGAAACGCAATCTGCATCTTAAGGTACAAGAATTATGTGACTGTTATTCAACGACTGATCTTTTGAAGGAGATGTCCGTGATTAAGGACGATGCGGATCAGGATGAAGCAGCGCTGAAATGGGTTGCCCTTGCCGCGTTGCATGGAATCAATGATAATGCAGATTCCATTTCCATTTCCCGTTATAAGGATGGAAAAGTGACTGTTACCGCGAAATATCGTAAATCGGAGCTTCCCTCTCCGGGTTCAGAAGTCGGTCAGAATGTTATCCAGGCGGTACGGGAGATTACGCACCTTGAAGGCAATAAAGGGAAAATCCCGTTTTCGCTAGGTATCCGTGAAAGCAGTATCGATTTGACCATCAAGGTCAAAGCAAAAGAAGACAAGGAACGGGTTACCATCAAATTTCCCGAATGATATGAAGCCAATTGTTGTGATTGTTGGCCGACCCAATGTGGGGAAATCGACCCTATTTAACCGCATAACTCGAACAAAAGATGCGGTCGTCGCCGATATTCCCGGGGTGACACGCGACCGAAATTATGGTGATGCAGCCTGGGACGGCGTACAATTTACCCTGGTGGATACGGGTGGATTTTTAGATGCTGACGGAGACCCGTTTGGTGAAAAGGTTCGATTTCAACTTCAGCAGGCCATAGAAGAAGCTGATGTAATCGTCCATATACTGGATGGAAAATCCGGTATTTCTCCATTTGATATCGATCTGATTCATTTGCTCCGCACCATTGAAAAGCCGACGTTTTATGTCGTAAACAAGATCGACGGTCTCGAAAAAGAGGCGAATATATCTGACTTCTATCAACTGGGTGTCGAAAAATTATATCCGGTGTCCGCCGCCCACGGCTACGGTATGCATGATCTAATGGACGATGTGCTATCGGTGCTCCCGGAAACTGCCTCGGATGATTCTTCCGATCTTAAACGAATCGCAGTGGTGGGCCGGCCCAATGTGGGTAAATCCTCTCTGATAAACCGCATCTTGGGAGAGGAACGGCTTTTGGTGAGCGATACACCCGGAACAACCCGAGATGCTATCGATACCGTTTGTGAGATTCAGGGAACCCCTTATCTTTTTATCGACACTGCCGGCATTCGGCGCAAGGGTCGCGTTACAGAAAAAATAGAAAAGTTTTCTGTTGTTCGTGCGTTGAGAAGCCTGGCGCGGTGTGATATCGCCCTCATCATGCTGGATGCCGCAGAGGGAATCACCGACCAGGATATCTCGATTGCCGGCTATGCGGTTGATCGAGGGTGTGGCTGCATATTTCTGATCAACAAATGGGATCTTGTAAATTCAGATCAACGATTGGCCAAACAGTTTACGGATCAACTCAGAAGTAAGGCAAAGTTTTTAAACTTTGCGCCCATTTTAATCATATCCGCACGAACCGGACTCCGGGTGTCGAAAATCTTTAAGCTTGTCGAGACAGTCTATCAACAATATACGCATCGCATCGGAACAGGGGGTCTCAATAAAATCCTCCAGCAGGCCACTGAGCGAAACGAACCCTCGCTGTTTAGAGGAAGACGCATTAAATTTTACTACGCGACTCAGGTGGCAGAAAAACCGCCGACATTCGTCTGTTTTTCAAATTATCCAGAGAAAATTCATTTTTCCTATCATCGGTATTTGATTAATCAAATTCGCATGGAAACCGGGCTCGACAAAACTCCCATCCGGTTGCGGTTTCGTAAAAGAAGCGGCCGTAGGGCATACACGACTTGAATATCTTTGAATACAGCGCTCAAGAGGCTACAAAGGCATCCCGGCCTCTGGCCGAACGGATGCGCCCTCATAACTTGAATACCTTTGTCGGACAAACACATGCCGTTGGAGAAGGCAAACTGATTCGACATGCGGTGGAAAAAGACCGAATCTTTTCCATGATCCTCTGGGGCCCTCCCGGATGCGGGAAAACAACACTCGCAAGGATTATTGCGAAGGAAACGCGCTCCCATTATGTCCATTTTTCAGCGGTGCTATCCGGTGTAAAGGACATCCGGGCTGTCATCGAAGATGCCAAAGATCAGCTGCACCTGCATCGGAAGCGCACCATCCTGTTTGTAGACGAGATCCACCGATTTAACAAAGCGCAACAGGACGCATTTCTCCACCATGTGGAAAGCGGGCTGATCACGTTGATCGGTGCAACCACTGAGAATCCCTCCTTTGAGGTGATACCGCCGCTTTTGTCCAGATGCCGGGTCATTACATTAGAACCCCTTACTTCAGAGGACATCGCTGCGATTTTAGAACACGCATTAAACGATAAAGCGCATGGCCTTGGAGAGCATCCTGTGGTTTTCGACAAAGCGGCGCTCTCTTACATAATCAGAATTTCCAACGGCGACGCACGTGCGGCGCTAAATTGCCTGGAGATCGCGGCCGTGTTGGCAGCATCGGAAACTAGACGATCAGAACCCAAGCCGATCACATTGGAGGACGTGGAAAAAGCGTTACAGGAACACGTTCTAATTCATGATAAATCGGGGGAGTCACACTATAATCTTATTTCCGCATTTCATAAAAGCCTTCGGGGAAGCGACCCTGATGCATCGCTTTATTGGCTTGCACGAATGTTGACAGCCGGTGAAGACCCTTTTTATATCGTTCGCAGAATGGTGCGGTTTGCGTCTGAGGATGTGGGAAATGCCGATCCACAAGCCCTCGCTGTCGCCATGAATGCAATGGAGGCCTTTCGATTTTTAGGGCATCCAGAAGGGGAATTGGCGCTTGCTCAAGCTGCCGTATATCTGGCGACTGCGCCAAAAAGCAGCAGTGTCTATGCGGCCTATGAAAACGTCTTAAAGACGGTTAAGGAAACAGGCACGTTACCCGTGCCATTGCATATCCGCAATGCACCCACACGGCTAATGAAAGAATGGGGCTATGGAAAAGGCTATAAATATGCCCATGATTACAGCGACGCGTATGTCGGCCAGGAATACTTGCCCGAGCCGTTAAAGAACCGGGAGTTTTACTTTCCAACCGACCGGGGACACGAAAAGAACATAAAACAGCGCCTTGAAATGTGGCGTCGCCTAAAAGAGAAAAAATAGATGATTCTCGTACGCATTCGTTGGCATGAAACGTGCTAAAATTTGGTCCTGATTACTTTTGTTCAAGGGGCCTGCAATCTTATTTATGAACGAAAACACCCCCAACCTACAGCTTATTTCTGCTGCAAACGGCATGTCAACGGCTGGAATTACGCTATTGGATGGACGTCACCTCTATCTCCACAGTCGTTTCGATCCTGAAGCCGAAGCACGCTTTCTAGTAAAAACCATCCCGATTCGAAAACGGACACTCTATGTCGTTTTGGGTTTTGGAATGGGATACCACGTGAAAGAACTGCTGAATCGGCTTCCCTCAAATTCATACCTGTTGGTGGTGGAATCGGTTACAGAACATCTTAGCCATCAGATGCTCAAGTACTGTCGGCAAAACGGGGAAACATGGATTCAGGACAAGCGACTACTGTTTCATTCCCATTACGATCCTGAAACAGTTCCGATGTTTTTGGCCGATGCATTTATCCGTCTACGTGCGCTTTCGCTGCAAATTTTTACGCATATTCCGTCGGCATCCACCAATGAAGCGTTTTACCGTTGGGTGCTAAAAGAGATTCAGACAAAATTTTCGGTGTTTTTGGAGGGTCACCTGGGTGCAAATGACAGATTACTTGAAAACAACCTTTCAAATTTTTGGACGAATTTATCCGTTACCTGGCAGACACCCCATGTATCCCGTCTTGCTGGGAGATTGCGGCGACATGCAGCCGTTCTGGTCGCTGCCGGCCCATCCTTAACGTCAGAAATCGAGCAACTCCGTAAAATACAGAATGGGGCGCTTATTATCAGCGTCGGAACCGCCGCTCCAATCCTTATGAATCATGGTATTCGACCGGATTTTGTCGTATCGGTGGATCCTTTTGAAGTCAACCTGGCACATTTTCAGGATTGGAATACGGACGGGATTCCGTTGATTTATTATCATCGGATTTGGCGGGACATTCCATTAACCTATAAAGGACCGAAGTTCTGGTTCGCAATGGATGAGGAACCACCGGTACCTTTAACCGGAATTCAGAGTACAGCGGAATTCTGGCGAGGCGGCACCGTGGCATTTACCGCTCTGCAATTTGCTCATTATTTGAAAACCGATCCGATCATGCTGGTGGGATTGGATTTCGCGTTACACAATGGATATACCCATGCGGAAGGCGCGGTTTATGGCGGAAAAATGAAAACAGACGCATTAACAGAGGGATTTTTTCGAATTCCCGGGGTATCCGGAGAACAGGTGGTGACCAACCAGGCCTATTATTCCTATTTACTATACATACAGGATTATATTCAGCGCCACCCGAATATCCGCCATATTAACACATCAACCACGGGTGCGAAAATCCACGGTACAAAAGAAACCTCTCTTGAACAGGCACTTGAAAAAACCGGTGAGAACGAAAAAAAAGAAACAATGCAAGTTGTCTGTGACGTGTTCCGTTCGTTTAAGCCGGTTTCTTGGAATACGATTTTTAAAAACGTTCGTCGGTGGGAGCAGGAGCTCACCCGGTTTACCGATAAAAATAAAGATGAAAGCCGATTGGACCCGTTGATTTCCAAATTTAAAAAACTCTCGATCTACAGGCAAATTTCTTCCGGATATGACGATTGTTTTTTTACATGGGAAATTCGGAAAATAAGAAACACGTCCGAATCTGAGGCAATTCTTTGTGAAAGAATTAAGGAGCACTGCCGGTTTATATTAGACCATTTACGGGTATTTCGTGATGAAAGATGAAAGATCGAGGATAATGGTGGACTACAAGCAGCGAACAATAAGACTTTCCGATAAAACCGGTATTCAGAGTGCTTTGGGGAAAATTCGTAAATTAGAGAATGTTGTGGTGGTTAACATTGCCAGCAGGTCGGAGGATCCCCCACTGTTTTTCTCTACCGAGAATATGGAATTTGTTCTTTCCAAAAATGGCGATGCCCTGGTTTTGGAAACAGTATCGGTAACGGAGTATCATAAAATCATGTTGATGGAGATGCACCGTGTAAAGGAATCCTCGGAAGAAATCAGAGAATTGCTTCGAGATCATTTTGTAGATGACATTAAAGAAACGTTAAACCGATTTCTAGATCAATTCCATAATATCTTTGTTCTTTTAAGTTGCTATACGCTGCAAAGACCCGAATCCGTCATAGCGGAGCGCTCAAAGACCCTTCAGGATTTACAGAAACAGCTCCAGGCGTCGTGCTTTAAATGGCGGGACAATGTCCGCTGCATGGACGATCTTCGATACGGTGTCGAGCCGGCGCTTGATGTTATTTCGAAAGAAATGCAACCAAGAGGGTAGAGGACGGAGGGCAGTGGCGCCAGGCGAAGCCTGGGGCGTTGGGATAGACAGGCCGGCGAGCCTGCTTGAAATTCGCCATAGGAGTCCAGTGGGTTCGAATCCCACCCGGTAAGGGTTTGCCACCCGCCGGAA
>JAHEHB010000617.1 GCA_024644775.1 Deltaproteobacteria bacterium | reverse complement strand
TTCGGATTGCATCGATAACCAATTTTCCGGTGACTTTTAATTTTCCCAACCGACCTTTTTTATGGGACATAATAATATCGTAAAGATCTTCCCTCGTTTTCGGTGGCCTTACTTCGGTGGACTTTTTCTTCAAAAATAGGGCTTTCTGGGGGCAGGTCGGTATACATACACCGCATCCGATACAACGGTTAAGATCTATGAAGGATTGCTGCTTCTTTTCGGATACGCTCGCTGCTCCGACTTGACAACGTTTTTCACAGTTGCCACATCCATCGCATGAATCAGTATCTACCATCGCATAAAAATTTGAAGCCCAGAAATCCACCGGTTTAGGTAGGCTTTTATGCATTCCGAGCATTCCACAACAGCATCCGCAACATGAACAAATGAACTCGGCTTTTTGCGTATTGGATGGTTGAAGGACCAACCCCTGTTTTTGATTTTGTTCGAGGATGGACATAGACTCATCCAGTGTAATTTCTCTTCCGAGACCACTCCGAAGGAAAGCCTGGGCTATGCTGCCAACTGCAAAGCAGGTTTCTTTTCGGTCTGTAACTTGACAGGGTTCGCCCCCTATGGCCCTCTTTTGGCGGCAGATGCAATCGAAGATAGCAAAAGGTGCTTCCGCCCGTTGCAACAGTTTTGTCACTTCATCGAATGTACTTACATTATGTTGTGGTTGGATACTTTTGGCTATAGGAATGGTGCGCATCTGGGGGAGTTTTGTACTTATAAATCCGATCCCATATTTTTTGTCTGATGTGTACTCACTGAAATCTTTTATAAACTCTGGGGTAAGTTTTCCGAGTTGAAATTCGTACATTCCCACAACAAGGGGGGCATTACAATATAATCTTTGGCCACCTTTGGTTTTTGATTCAATCCCCCCATTTTTTTCAATCCGATCAAGTAGCTCCGCTAATTTTTCTGGTGATTCAACCAGATGCCAGGCTTTTTTAAATACCATTTCAAGCGGTTCAAATTTGTAAGTCAAACATGTGGCGATCTCAGCCTCTTGGGGTGTAAAAATGTGTTTTAAAATTCTTATCTCAGAGCCTGACTTAGTAGCGGGAAATCCTATCGCTTGACGGTCTAAGTGGCGTTGTAGGTTGATATAAACCTGTTCATTCTTTTCCAAAATACACCTTCTCTTTTTGATATCCCGAATCTTCACGTTGATAATTTAAGGCCGACTATAACGGTTATATTTGCTGCGGCCAATTTGTTTCTTGAATCCTTTATAAGGTTCAGATTCATACCCTAACGATCTGTAGAATCGATACGCTTGTGTGCGGTCCGCTTCAGTAACGAATATTATCTGGCAACAATCATGATTCCTGGCGCATTTTTCCAGTTCCCGCATAAGCGCAGACCCAATGCCTCCTCGGCGCTGGGCACTATCTACGATCAGATCTTCTATCACCATAAACGGTTTGCAATTCCCATAGAGCTCTTCACAGATAATACCCATGGCAAACCCGGCCAGCCGATCATTCTGTTTTGCCGCTAAAAGGATGTAAGCCGGGTTTGCGGCAAGCCTGGAGAAGGTTTTTCGCATCCGCTCCAGAGACGATTTTTCACCCCAGAATTGTTGAAACATTTCCGCCAGCGGGGTGAGGTCATCATCGGTTAACCTTTGGATATTCATACGTTATTCCTTTTTTGCCGCGTGGGGAACATCAGGCCGTTTTGATTATTGAGTGCTCGGCACATTCTTTAATGATGTTGAGCATTTTAATACGAATGAGTCCACTAAATGGCCGTATCATCGCCCAATAGATGCTGAAAAATATTTTTGTCATCATTGTGGTACAATAAATGCGGGTTTCGGTACTTAAAAGAACTAATCCAAGTTCTTTTTATGATTGTTTGCCGTCATTCTTTTTCAAAGATCCCCACCATATGGAAAATGTAAGTGTCCAAATCACCTGTGCGGGAAACAAATTCCAATCGAACTTGGTTTATCAGACCTTGAAAGTGCGATTGAAGCCGATACCGCTGCCTAATGCGTTAATTTATTCTGTACTTTAATAGAACGCAGGCAATATGTCGGGCGCATAGACTCGTCGGGCACGGTTTCCAGAAGCTTTGTCATCACGCCTGTTTCAATCCAAACCGCATCGATCCCAAAGGTCTGTGCCCCTTTTATATCCGTCTCCAACTGATCGCCGATCATCACCATATTCCGGGTGCCGCTGCGCGAAAAGGCTTCTTCGAAAAGCGCTGTGTGTGGCTTTCCCAGCCGGACAAATCGCAGATCGGTACGGTCGGGATAGCGCATGCTTAAAGCTGCTTCAAACATGGCGGCAATGCTCCCCGCCGTGAACCCGAGCCCCCGATCGGATTTGGGGTAGATGAGATCGGGATTCGGCAAAACCAAATGCACCGACCGCCCAAGGTCCAGCGAACGACACAGGGATGTAAATACCCTGTCCGCCGTTTCAAAAAAGGGATAACCGGCCTCATCGGCAATGACCAACACGTCAAAAGAGTCAC
>JAHEHB010000249.1 GCA_024644775.1 Deltaproteobacteria bacterium | reverse complement strand
TTTTTTTCCTCCGGCTTCACAAACGGTAACACATTCGTTGCATCCTAAGACTAAAATTTTGTTTTTATTCTTAAGATAATCGATGATCTCCTCGATTGGTTTTTTGTCAGCAACAATCATAAAACGGGACCTCTCTTTAATTTAATTCTGAATTTTTAGAGCCAATTTCAAAACGTCCCGGTTTGACTCCCGCCATCGGCGGGATGTCAGGCTAAAAGTCCGGGATCTTCGACTTGACTTTGAACAAACTTAAACCTTTTGAAACAGGCTCTTTAGTTCTGATTTCTAAATTCCGAGTTTTACCTTGATTTGATAACACGCCACTCTTATGAAACTTAATTGCCAAACTTTGTTGGTTTCGCAAAAAGTCTCGCATTCGTCATGCCGGACTTGATCCGCATCCAGAATTTGCTGGCGTTACTGGATTCCGGCCTTCGCCGGAATGACTCTTTCGCAAAATTTAAAATTTTTACTTCATCGGCAAGTTTCTTTTTCGATCAAACTGGCCTCTTCGGTCGCCAGCGGCAGCGCTGAACTCGGAACATCACCCCCGGATCGTAAAACCGCATGTTATGCAGCTTTTTCTTTATTTGCCAGTTTTATGGGGTTTGGACCTAATTTTCGGATCCTTTCATCTATTTCTTGGGCATATTTGGCGAAAAGTGGACCATCGCTCGAAGAAAGATTGTACATCTGGACGCGCTCTCCTCCAATACCGATGGTGTCCAGGATTTTTTGCGCCTGTTCCACGCGTTTACGTGCTTTTAGGTTGCCGCTGTCATAGTGGCATCCCCCTTCCAGGCATCCGACAAGATAAACACCGTCTGCACCTTTTTCAAAAGAACGGAGGATGTACAGGACATCGACCTTACCGGTGCATGGAACCCGAACGACTCTAATATTCGATGGATATTGCAATCTCATGGTACCTGCCAGGTCCGCAGCAGAATACCCTCAGTAGTTGCAGCAGAATGCAAGGATAATCGGTTCAAACGCTTCGCTCATATAATCCTCCAAAACGTAAATGCCAATCGGAAATCGAAATTCACAAATCGAAAACTACAAAACGCCTTCGAGTAGTGCGTCGATTTTGCTCATAAGTTGATCATCTTCATACCAGCTGAGTTCAATGGCCTTGGCCGGACATTCCGATGCGCAAATGCCACATCCATGACAGAGCGCCATGTCGATTTCACTTACCCCGTCTTCGTTGATCCTCGGTACTCCATAGGGACAAGATCGAACGCAAACAAGGCAGGCCGCACAGTGGTCTTGTTCCACTTGCGCGGTGACCGCCGATAGTGTCAATTGCTCCTGGGAAAGGAATGTTGTGGCTCGGGATGCTGCAGCAAAAGCCTGGGAAATCGATTCTGTCATGAGTTTCGGGCTGTGTGCAGTTCCGCAAAGAAAAATGCCTTCCGTAGCCATATCCACAGGTCTTAGCTTAACATGGGCTTCCACAAAGAATCCTTCCGAATTGCGAGCCAGTTTGAGAATGGAAGTAAGATCTTCCGTGTCCTCTGCAACCATCCCCGCACTCAACGCCAGAATATCGGCACGAACTTTCAGCTGCTGTCCCAGCATAGGATCATTGAACGTCACCCGCACGTCTTCTCCAGATGTTTCCACAACGGGAGGTTCGTCCGGATCAAACGGAAAAAACAAGATGCCTTGTTTTCTGGCTTCCGTGTAGTAATCCTCCATCAGACCATAGGTTCTGATATCCCGATACAGGATATAAATGTTTGCTTCCGGTCGAAGCTTTTTAATTTGAAGGGCGTTTTTAATGGCGCTCTGACAACAGACTCTTGAACAGTTCGGGTTTTCTTCATTACGGGATCCGACGCACTGGATCATCACCACCTGATCCGGTTCCCTGATTTCCCCTTTCGCCAGGTGTTCGGCAAGCTCAATTTGGGTCATGACGCGATCGTCCTGGCCATAGAGAAACTCTTCCGGTTGGTATTCATTGGCGCCGGTTGCGATAATAACAACCCCGTGCTCTATCTTTCGTTCACGTAACTCGGGTCCCACGATAACCTCTGTGGTGAAGTTCCCCTTGAATCCGGAAAACCCGACAACCAGTGTTTGGGTGAGGGTCTGGATTTTGGGATGAGCGGTTACCTTATGAATCAAACCCTCTAGATAGGTTTTGATATCATCACCCTCGATGGTGGCGGTAAGCCTGTTTGCGAGCCCACCCAGTACCTCTTCTTTTTCAACTAGAACCACTTCAAAATCCTGATCGGCCAGACCGAGGGCGGCATTCATTCCCGCCACCCCTCCGCCGATAATCACCGCTCGTTGGATAACCGGAATTTTTTTCTCATGAAGCGGACTCAGGGTTGCAGCCCGCGCCACGGACATATGTAGGAGTTCATTCGCCTTTTGGGTTGCGGCTTCCGGTGTCCCGGAATGTACCCAGGAGTCTTCCGGATGTTGGCCATTTCAAAAAGATATTTATTTACACCGCATGCTTCGATGGTGTCCATAAAGATTCCTTCATGGGTCTTGGGGCTGCAGGCAGCCACCACCACGCGATTGATACGGTTTTCTTGTATAATTTCCTTCATTTGCTCTTGGGAATCCTGAGAGCAAGTAAATAGGTTTTGTCCGGCATACACCACATGGGGGAGCGTTTTTGCAAATTCAGCCACGGCTTTCACATCGACGACGCTGGCGATATTGATTCCACAGTGGCAAACAAAAACCCCGATGCGAGGCGCTTCTTTTTCAATATCTCGCAACGGCGACGGCTCCTTTACCGACACATCGGTGCCGCGGGCTTCACTCAGAAGCGCCATTGCCTTGCCGGCAACCGCGCTGCCCTGCATGACGGTTTCCGGGATATCCTTTGGCCCCTGGTAGATGCCGGTCGCATAAATACCGGGTCGGGTTGTTTCAACAGGTCTAAATGTGTCTGTATTTGGAAAGCGATGTTCGTTGAGTTCAATACCGAAGGTCCGGGATAAATCCACAGCATCTGTATGAGGTTGAAAACCGATGGAGAGCACCACCATATCAAATGTTTCATCTACCAAGGTTCCGTCCTGTTGAGCATATCTCAATAGAAGGTCTCCCGTACCCGGTACTTCCCGTACCGCAGAAATCATGGCACGCTGGTAGCGAACACCATATTGTTCTTTGGCACGATTTACATATTTATCAAAGTCCTTTCCAAAGGCCCTTATGTCCATGTAGAAAATGGACGGTTCAATGTTTCCGTCATGCTCTTTGGCGATAATCGCTTGTTTGGTTGCGTACATACAACAGACCGAAGAACACCATGGATTTGCGTTGTGTAAATCGCGGGAACCGACGCACTGGAGCCACGCAATCTTCTTAGGATGTTTTTCGTCGCCGGGTCTCATAACGGTGCCTTGGTAAGGACCGGAGGCAGAAAGGATTCGCTCAAACTGGATTGAAGTCACTACATTGGGCCAGCGGCTGTACCCCAGTTCCTGCCGGATACTGGGATCATACCGATCCAAGCCTGGGGAAAGGATGATGGCGCCGACATTGAGCTCCAATTCCTTTTCTGTATCGTCCCATAATATCGCGTCCGAGGGACAATATTTTTCACACGCCTTGCATCTTCCCTTTTGAAAGTAGATGCAATTTTCTTTATCGATGGCGCGCGTGTTGGGTAACGCCTGGGGGTACAGCGAGTACACCGCTTTACGTACGGTTAAGCCTTGCTCGTATTCGCTGGTCACTTTTTTGGGACATTTTTCCTCGCAAACACCACATCCGGTGCACTTTTCCGGATCCACAAAACGAGGTTGCTCCGTCACTTTGACCGTAAAATCCCCTGCAACACCCTCGACAGAATTCACTTCTGCAAGCGTGTGGATATCGATATTCGGATGCCGACCTACTTCAACCATCTTGGGTGAGATCATGCACATGGAACAATCCCCCGTGGGAAATGTTTTATCCAGCATCACCATGGTACCACCGATGGCGGGATCTTTCTGGACCATGTGAACCTTAAAGCCACTATCCGCCAGATCCAACGCTGCTTGCATCGCGCCGACACCGCCACCTACGATCATGACGGAGCCCTTTTTTGTGGTTTGCGTCGTTTCGTTATTACTCATGCGAGATTTAACTCCTTTAAAAGACCAGAGCCGTCAACAAAATGCCTGTCTATCTGAAGCTCCTCCAGATTCATTCCCATGGCCAATCCAATCAACTCCGTAATAAAAAAGACAGGCAATCGCTCTTTAATTCCGTGCTTATTACAGAATTTATCTTGGTAAGCATCCAGGTTCAATTGACATAGGGGGCAGGTTACCACGAGGCAGTTGGCACCCCTTGGGATGGCATCCTTCAGGATTTTTGCCATCAAATTAAACGCGGTATCCTCATCATTCACCGAGGCAGAGGCCCCGCAACAATCGGTCTTATAGCTCCAATCCACCGGGCTTGCTCCCAGGATTTTTAATAGGGTTTCCATACCTTGGGGGTTTTCCACATCATCGGGTACCGGAACATCGTACGGGAAGCGGGTCTGCAAACAACCGTAATAGCATGACGCGCGAATACCCTTGAGTTTTTTGGTTGCTTTTTCTGCCAGTTCACCGGACGGTACCCTGGTGAGAAGCACCTCAAGAATGGATGATACCTTGATGTTACCCTGGACCTTATGGATCAGTTCGCTATTTATTTCGTCTTTTAGGGCGAGGTTATCTTCAAGTTGTTTTTGGGCAACCAGTGTCCTTGAATAGCACGCTGAGCAGGGAATTACCATTTCTGAAAATCCCGCAGCTTCGGCAATTCCCAAATTTCTAGCCGGCATTGCGGCCGCAAGAAAATCATTTACCTTTCCCGCCGAAGTTGCCCCACAGCAATTCCAATCTTCGATTTCCTTGAGGTGGATACCGATTTTATCGAAGACCTGCCGACTCTGCTCATCGTAAAGAGAGGAAGAGGCTTGCAATGTGCAACCGGGGTAGTATGCAATGTCCATAAATCTAATCCTTTTTGAGCAATATCGAATATAAGCAACCGTTAGTGTGTTTTTTTTGCAGCTGTTTTATCTTTGGCTTTTTTAAACAGTCGTTTTATTTCATCTCTTCCCTTTGCAGATTGAAAACCGAAATGTAATCGTTTTTTTCTTAACATGTTCAGCCCGAGCTTCGTCTGGGTTACCATCTCCTTATAGATGGGTTTAAATTTTAACTGTCTAAGATCCTTGAGCGCGTTTTTTATCTCATAGAAATTCATAAACTCGATCTCGTTGACACGACCCCAGCGAACGCCTGCATTCACAAAGGTGCTGTGAAAATGATCCACCTTGGGGGACAAGGGCGCCATATGATGTTCTTTAGACATTTTTTTTATCGTCTCTGTAATTCTGGCGGTTTGGATATCATTTGGACAACGGGTACCGCAGGTGTAGCAGGATACGCATTTCCAGACCAATTGATTGTTGAGGGCAGTATCTCGCTCACCCAATACGATCATTCGGATGAGTCGATCTGGTGTGACATATCCGGTTTCTTCTCCTACCGGACAACCCGCCGCGCAACGCCTGCATTGATAACATGCCAACAGGTTCTGGTTGGATCGATCCATCACCTCTTGGATCAGGGGTTTTGCGGTTTCGTAATTGAATTCACGTTCGGATGCCGTCATTTTTGCTCCTTAGTATATTTTGCGGAAGAGGCTGTGTGATACTCGTGCGAAGATGACCGAGCGCTTTCACTCAAACAGGAGGGGGGATACATCTTGCTTTAGGAAGGCTTCATCCGTGCAAGGTCGTCAGTTTCCCGTGCTCCCCAATAGTAGTGCGCCAAAGACATCGTACATCGCAAGGAACAGCTCTTAAAAGCGAAACGCTTATCGATGTTCCACAAGAATAAAAAATCCAAAAGGTTACTATTATATTTCAATTGGTATTTAGGAGTCAACTAAATTTTCGAAGGATTTAGACTGAAAAATGATGGATGGCTTCTTAATCCAGACCTCGTTGAATAGTTTACTGGTTTACTGGTTGATTAGTTAAATTATATCAATCAATTCAGTACGTTAAGATTTTTAAAACGCCAGGTG
Source organism: Deltaproteobacteria bacterium (assembly GCA_024644775.1). Next base: position 2,020 of record JAHEHB010000249.1, on the reverse strand, counting down.
TCCAATTACTTAGCAAATATCAGAAAAATCTATATTTGCAACCACTTAACCAGTCAACCAATCAACCAATTAACTATACCGTACTTTGTGTCTTGGTGCCTTTGTGGTTTCGATTTATCCAGGTTCTAAAGCGCTCCGATTGCGTTCAGCGCCTGTCTGAGCCCTTCTTTTTGCTCCTTTGTGAGCTCCGGCATGGGCCGTCTCACCGGACCTGCAGGAAGACCGATCATTCGGAGCGCTTCTTTTGCGGGAGACACGTATCCCGGATCGTATTCCAAAAACCGATTGACCACCTGAACTTTGATATGAAGGGCCTTTGCTTCTTGGATCTTTCCCTCCGTATAAAGCGTGTATATTTCTTTCATTTGCTTGGGAATGACACTGGCAGCTGTGGAATAGATTCCTTTCGCACCGACCATTAGAGCCGGGAAAAACTGGCTGTCAATGCCGGTACACAGAGAGGCGTCGATTTCGGTCAATCGAATCACTTCAACCAGCTGTCCCATATCTACCTGACTTTGCTTGAGGCCGATGATATTTGGAACTGCCATCAGTTGAGCCAACAACGCCGGTCCCATTGAATTGCCCGTATAAAGCGGATTATTGTAGACAACGACCGGAAGAATTTTTTCTTCCGCCACTGATTTGAAATGAAACAGGAGTGCATTGTCGTCTAAAACAAAGTAATAAGGGGGGACCATAATGGCTGCATCTGCTCCGACGTCCTTAGCGTCTCTCATTAATTGGAGGGTTTCGCGAGTGCTGCATGCGGAGGTATTTGCAATGACCGGTACGTTTCCCTTGGTTTCTTCTGAGATGGCTTGAATTGCCATTTTTTTTTCTTCTCGATCCAAATGGGGAAATTCTCCGGTACCCCCCACTGCCATGATACCATCCACTCCGCCGTCGATCAGGTACCGCGTCAATTTTTTGAGTCCGTCTAAATCCAGATCTTCATTTTCTTTAAACGGTGTTGCGATTGCAGCAATCACACCTTTTACGTCTGCTGATGTAGTCATTTTTACTCCTTTTTTAACCATTGTCATTTCGCATACCGCGCACTATAATGGGCTGCAGGATGAAAGATACCATATCGATCATTATTCCTGTCCACAACGAAACTCATATCATATCTCGGACCATCTCGCATCTATTTAAATTGCAATCTAACGAAGATTTCGAGATCATTGTTGTGGATGGGAGTCTTTATCGCAACACGATCGATTGTATTCAAGAACCGCGCATACGAAAAATCGCCTCGAAAAAGGGCCGAGGGGCACAGATGAACAATGGCGCTTTGCTTGCAAGGGGAAATATTTTGTTGTTTTTACATGCAGATACGCTTATTCCGCAAGATGCGCTTCAACGAATACAACACGTGTGCAGAGATGCAGAAGTGGTTGCAGGCGCGTTTGCTCTGGGGGTTGAATCGAACAAAAAAATATATCGAATCGTTGAAAAGGCGGTGGCCCTTCGCACGCGGTTTACAAAAGTTCCTTACGGAGATCAGGCGATTTTTGTAAAGGGAAACTTTTTTCGTGAAATTGGAGGATACCGGGATATTCCGATCATGGAAGATGTGGAGCTTATGAAGCGAATCAAAACTGGCGGTCAGAAGATCGCGCTGATCCCTCAAATGGTTCAAACATCACCGCGGCGCTGGGAGACGGAAGGGTTTTTCTACTGTACCCTCAGAAACTGGATCTTGATAACCCTCTATTGCCTCGGCGTATCCCCAACAAAATTGGCGAATTACTATAAGGGCTAAGTTTTTTTGTAAACATTCACCGGTTGGGTTTATGCCATGCGGGGTTGATATGAAAGATGTTCGATGTTCTTTTTTTTATTATCCTGGGCAAAAACAACTTGACGCCTATGGGGTGGGCCAAGCCGAACGTTTCTGATTTAGACCATGCAGGCAAAACAATCGGCAAGCAGATTTTTGAGTTTTTGATGGAGAACATCGTAAGAGAAGTACCGCTTTCCTATTTCGTAGTTTTCCGCCACCATCTTTTTGCAT
>JAHEHB010000021.1 GCA_024644775.1 Deltaproteobacteria bacterium | reverse complement strand
TTCTTCGCAACCCACGCATTGCAGGAGATCTCTTTCGCCTTCCGCGATGAGGGTAAGATGACGCAATTGAATCGACTGCAATCTCCTGAAGTGCAAGGTGCTTTGAGTAATTTTTAAACGCGTACCAGGACCGCAACCCGATATCTTCAAGTTTACCATTTCACCGATTCTAAGGTCTTTCTCGATCACATGATCCCCGGGCAACAAACAGATGCAGATATCCCTTTGTTTTTTTTGCAAGAGTCCGGCAAGTGCTTCATCCAAGTGTTCGAATTCCAGGCCTTTGCCTACAGGTACAACGCATCCGCTGCCGCTCTTGGCACGACAAAGTTCTTCTAGGGCATCTTGTACCGTCTCGACACCAGGAAATTTGCAGGCACTATTATCAAAGGTTACATCCTGTGCCTGGAGGTTTGTTAAGGGCGGAAAGAAAGAGCGACGATCTTTCAGTTCCAGCACACCACCGGCCTTCAGTTGAATGTCGGCGAGAGGACAATAATGGTGCTCAATACCTAACGGCAATAGTTCCAAGGGAACGCGGTTTGTGTCGTCTGATAATGGCCAATCTATGGATCCGCTTAAGCTCCGGGCCGGAATCAGCCAGTAGTCACCGGTCTTGTACGCTTGCCTTGAGAATTCCACCTCAATCCCTTTTTCCAAAGGCAGCCAGCCGGTTTTCATTTCAACACCGCTTGGCGTCGCCTGGTTACCTATTTGATCCCATCGACGCAATTTATAATGAAACCGTTTACAATTAACTTCATTTACAGCACCTACTCCTGTCTCGACCGTAACGACACGTGTGGCTTTATCCACAGCTGAAATCTTTACCAGTGATGATGACGGGTAAGTTTCACCTAATTCCTGTTGATCCGAAAGGACCTCGACCCATTGGCCCACTGCGAATTCCAATACAGGGTCCCGTCCGATTTCAGCCACGGTAATGGACTTGCCGCTGATTTTTTCTATGGGGGTTACCACCGAGCCGTTTTCCCTGGACCACTTGAACGTGCAATCCTCCCTTGGGCCCCCTTTATGAATCTCTACCCGGTAGAGCTGGTTCTCCAATCCGAAATAACCTGCTTGGGGGGGCACTCGGCACACGTCGTCGTCCGCCGGTCCGGTGGTAGAACCGGTGCGAGCCTTCATTTTTCCCTGGGTTGCTTTAGTGATCAGTTCTCGGTATTTCCTATCTACCGCCGCTGAGTCGGCTCCAGCCAACAACTTCACTTGCCATACCGCTTGGATCCGGGTTGTGGTATCCGGCCCGCCCAAGGCCACTTCACGGAGGGCAGGATTTTCGATTACCGTGACATGCCGAAACCAAACATCGAGGTAGAGTCGCCCGGCTTTGAGGCCTGCAGTAAAGAGCGCCTTGGGTTCTCGGGGATTCATTAGATAGGGTTGGCTGCCATAGGCAACCGGCATTTCGTTTTCGCATAAAATCCCATCCACATAATATCGTCCCGGCCCGATGATGAGCTCCGAACCCTTGGTGGTTATCCCAAATCCGGGATTACGTTTTGGGGTGCCGCACGGTCCAATGACATCCTGACCTTTGGTCTTGCGAAGATATTGCTGAATGGCCGCGTTCTCATTCCAGTCAGCATCCAGCAACACACGTCCCTGTTGCATCAGGACACTGCGGTAATGCTTTTCCGGTTGGAACTTCCAATGGCTAAAATCACCTTTCATCATATTTCCCCTTGATAGCGGTTGAATTCAATCCACAAAAAATAGACCGGCCTCCAAACTAAAACGCAGGTATTCATCCATACGCAACGCCACATTTCTTAATCTATGGGCTTGGAAAAGGGCGTTAAAGGCACCCATTTCCGATCCATTCTCGGCGCCTTCGCGGATTTCTGCCGCGCAATCGTGCAACAGTTGTGCGTATCCGGCGGCCCCGTATCGCAGGGAAGTGAAGGAAGGGGTAATGCGTTTCCCATCGCTATTCTTCCCCGGTTGGCAATGGTATCTTCTTGGAACTTTGGCCGTGACGGGCACAAAGGAGTAACGAAGGCAGCCGTCCTGTCTATTCTCCACGAAAACGGGTACCGATGTTTCCGCATTTCCGGATACACGGCCGAAAAAGATGGTATTGGATGCTTCCAAGGACCGGGTAAGAACCCGACCAATAAAGGTGGTGTTCAGCACCTTCAGGGGCCCGCCCGATTTCCGATCCCCCGGGCCCGAATAGGCCACCTTCTCCTGACCGGTAGCGTCAATGATGCTGTCCTTTATGATGACCTCATGGTTGTCTCCAACTTGCAGGCGACCCAGGATACAATGATCGATCTCTACCTTTGTGGATGGGGAACGGAGGATCAGGACGGGTGCATCCGGTTTTTCCGGAGTGCCGTCGCTTTTCAAACTTGTTCCCGGCACCAAGGTGCAGTGTCTCAAACACAGGCGACCCAGATCACCTTTCACCACCAATGGCCCGCCGCTGATGAGAAAACCATCCAATGTCAAGCTGGCATCCGATTTACCTTTAACGGTTAGTTCACCGTTTATGAGCAGCGTGGGACGATATTTATTTCCCGCTCGCAACTCGAGATGGCGGCCTTCTTCCAGATCAATGGTAAGCGACTCTTCGTAACGATCACTGTTATCCACCTCAACGATTCGATCTTGATCACCGGTTGCTTCCAAGGCATCCTGAATCCGTTCATGATCCATGGGAACGGATACTTTCGCCGTTGAATGAGGATCGGAAAACTTCCGAACATATTCTCCACCTCCCATATCCGCGCTGAAACCATATCGAAAGGAAACGGTCACCTTTCGAGTGTCCGTAACACTTTTCGGCAAGGCGATTCGGCCCAGTACCGGATCGATGCCGTATTTATCTTCGGGCTGGTGTGCCCACGCCCCGTCATGATCGAAGAGATTGCAAACCACAATCCGGCTGCTGTCAACAGCTTGGCCATCTACCTCCAGAAAAATACTTTTTCCGGATCCGTAGTATTGCTCACGGTGAGTATGAAATAACCGCCGGCTGATGGGCATGGGCACATGGATGGCTTCCGCCAGGTTTTCAACGGACTGTTCCGTGTTCGGATCGTTGAAGAGCTGTGTGTCAATACCTAAAGGGTGAAATCTGTATCGGCGCGGTCCGGTCCTGAAGGCGGGCGAGCCTGAAAGGGAATTGGCCCGAAGCCGCCAGAGGAAAATTCCCACATTAGGAATATTGTATTTTCCCAGCCTGCTGGCGATGCGCCGAACCTCTGCCGTGTGGGCGATAGTGTCAAAAGGCGTATTCAAAAGCGCTAAGTCATCCCCTTTTCTCAAATCAGGTGCGTAAGAATTCTGGATCCTGACATGGTTCGTGGCCTGGGAGGTGGCTAAGAGCTTGTAGAATTCTACGGCCCGAGCAGGCCATCCGGAAGCGTCCCAGGCCACCTGTTCCAGAACCGCCAGGGTTCCCTTACGCCTTCGATAGGCTAGTGTATTGGCCACCTGAGCACGTTGTCGAAGGCGGCTTTTAATTCGGGAATCAATATCTGCCAGGATGAGATCGTTTATGGTGCGCGCATTAACCAGGTCGCCGATGTAGGGTGCCACCCACTCGGCACAGGTCTCGATAAACTGATCATCATAGCGTTGGGCCAGATCTTCCTCGAGGACCGCCACTTGCTCTGCAATGACCTTGAGCAATGCCTTCAGCGGGCCGCCCGCTTTTTCCTGACCCAACTTTCCATCGCGAATCCGGTATTCGGCCGGTAATAAAGCGTATAGTTCTTCTATATTAAAACTCATGATAACCTGCCCAAGGTAAGCGGTTCTTGATCCAGAACAAGTATTTCAGCCGGAGCGACGATCCCCTGGCTGCCGGGTCGAGGCATGGCCGCAAGCAGCTTCATGCGGTTGGAAAGATTGGCCCCGCTGTTCGCATCCGGATCGTCCGACCGGTAGAAGGCATCCAGGTCCACGGCAACGATACCCTTTATACTTTGCATGACGGCAATCACTTCACTGCGTGTGATGGATTGACCCAATCGGCGGGCCTCAAAAGAAAAATGGGACCGCATGGCCGCTTCCACGGCTGCTGTTACCTTGCCCTGGAGAGCAAGATAATCGTCGTGAATCTGCAGGTTGGCCTTCAGCTTGAAAGTTGCCTGAACACCGGAGGCTACCTTTGAGGGAACCAGGGGATCACCGTAGCGGCCTATGGTTTCCTGCAAATTCTTGTAAGTATCGCTATGCTCCTCAATCGGAACTCCCTTGGGGCCGCATACGGTAAGGAATACGCCGCGTACTCCCGAATCTACGGTCCAGGTGGCCAGTGCTTTTGCAATACCGGGAAAGGTAAAGGCGAAATCCTCATAATCCTGCAAGGAGACGATTCGCCCCATGGTCAACACTGTTATCGGCGCGTTGCGGCGAACTTGATCGATACCTTCAGGATCATCCCCACCTGTGGCCATCAGGGGATTGGTCACACTGCGCACACCCAACGGTCTTTGGGGCAAAAGCGTGATTTGATCTGCGCCCACGTTTCCGTCAAGACCGATGCCGGTACGGTAAACCGCTTTGACGTTTTCCAAACCGCTCGGTAAGCGGGCGCCGTTCATGCCGTCACCAAACGTTAAGGTAACCTTGCCGCTGTCGTCGGTTTGGGTCTTAAAGGCATGGGCCTTGTTGCTCAATCCATAGAGGGAATGGGCTTCGCGCCATGGAACATCACTCACACGAACACTTAACGTGCTGCGTATTCCCCGCTCCCCGGATCCCGACACATAGGTAAGGGCGTTTTGTTTAAGACTGAATTTTTGAAATTCACGGGAAGCATCACCACTACCCAGAACTTCATTGTGGGTCTCCCCGTGGGTGGCGTGGGCCACATTGGCATAGAGGATCACTGAATCTCGCTTGTACCTATGCTGAAAATCTTTTTGGAAAAAAAGACGGGTGAAATCCTGTTCAGGACCGGTTTTATCTAAAATCACCAGTTCACGCTTTAGTTTGCCTGAATTCACGCTGTCCTCGTCATCCATGGCTACACCGGCCACGATCAACGGACACCCCGGGTCAAGGCCTTGAACGCTCCGGTCCAGCTCAATGCTTATTTCCTGCAAGGTCTCTCCATTGGACGCTGTTTCCTCCTTCTCCGGTACGGGTATATCAAAAGGCACCTGGGCCAATTCGAGCGGTTTGCTCTGGGCGAAAACCGTCGCATTTCTGACTTCTCTCCAAAATGGAAGGGCTTCCTCCAATTGGGCCACAAGCGCTTCTACAGGCATCTCACCTTCATGGTGTTCCAGGAAATCTTTGAGTGCCTCCACCGAGAGCGTATCGTTATAAGTTTCGTAGAGCGCATCGAGTGCCTGGATTGCGCTTTCCTCTTCATAGTCTGACAATAACTCAAGGAAGGCAGCGACAGCATCTTCCTCGGGAGACTTCGTGATCCTTGGGAACATAAGCCCGCTCAGCGTTACGCGGGTGACCTTGGCGCTGAGTAAAAAATCGGCCCGCGAAACCTCAGCCACCGCTTCGATCTTAAAGGGCCGGCTTCGGCCGTCCGGCAGGGAGAGCAAGAGCCAGCTGTCCGGTGAAATCTTGGAATAAAGGTCGTCGAGGTCCAAATCGGATGTACTTAGGAGTGAGCGATGTGTTCGTTGGGAAAGTATTTCGCTTTCCTTGTTCAAGGCCGCTATCACAGCATCCTGGATGATTTTTTCAGCATCTTTAGCCCCATCGAAAAGGTGTGGCGCCGCAGCGATGCTTATTGCAATGGCTATCAGTAAAAAAGGCGCAGCAGGGGCAACTATAGGGATAAAAAAAGCCGAGGCAAACAGAGTGGAGGCCAATCCAAGGCCCCCAATGCTAATCCCGGCGGCTGCAAGGCCTCCAGCCAGAACCGCTAATACGTCATCTGGAACAACATTTTCAGCAAGCTGCGGATCATGGCCATCTCCATTTCCAGATAACAACGAATCTAAATCCAGAGTATTCAACACCTCATTTATCTGAGCATTTGGATCTGTGGTTAACTGAGGGTTCGGAACGGTAGCGATGACCACCAAGGTCACTTTTGCAAAGATTATGGCTACCGAGGCGATCATCTCCGGCGTCCGAACCTGCTCAGGAAGCGGCATGTTCATGGCAGCCTCTACAGCTACCGAGGTTACTTTGGCCACCATGTTGGCACCTGTTGCCTGGGCCAGTTTTTGCGGCACATCATTGGCCGCCTTCACAGCATCCTCGATAGCTTTTCTAAGGTTTTCCAACGGTGTCTGGAGATCGATTTGGGCAAGGGTATTCAGCGGAGCGAGAAGCGGGTTTGTATTTATGAATTCCGTTAGTAAATTTTCCAAATCGACTATTTCATTGGCATCAATATCGGGTAAGATCGAATCCTTAATGTCGCCGAAAAAGCCGATGATCTTGTCGAAATTATCTCCTAACTTGGTTATATCCAGAGCATCTTCCGCACTGATTTCTGGTACTTGCAGTTCGTCTCCATCCGGTGCAATGCTTCTTACGACTTCCACAACGAAATTGACAAACGCTGAGACAGATTCACCTAAATCAGCAGCAAGATCGGGATATTTATCCAAAAAATCCTCCCCGATGGTAGTGATGGCATTCAGTAATTCCTTGACCGCTGTGACCGCTTTGATGACTAGGTCAGGAATCGACATAAGCGCAGCGGCATTATATGAATCCATCAGCAAGTCCGTCACCGTTTTCACGGCTGCTGCGACGGATTCAGGCGTGGGGACCACAGGGCGCGTGGGCGGTTCCATCTCCACAGGCAGGTGTGGAAATTGAGGGGCATTGATCACGAAGTCGGGCCACTCTCGCTTTTCTTCATCCAAGAGTTCTGTGGGATCTGTGATGCCGAGGTAACTGGCTTTGCCGTGATCTGGCAGCGAACGCCACGCAGGCGCACGATGGCCAAAGATATCGGCTTTCTGCCTCAAGGCATAGACCGCCGGGGACTTGGGAAATGGGCCGGGGGATGCACTAACCGTCAACGTTACCTTCGTTCTATCGTAGGTCGGATCCGGTTGTACACGCGTTACCCGACGTGCATCCCAATGCACTTCCTCTGCATCGCTCTCTTCATCTATGATGAGCAGCATGTCGCCGGTTTGGAGATTGGTACCCAACCCCTTAAAGAAAATCTCTTTCGTATCCTTTTTCAGCTGTTGCGGCCTTGTCAATCGCGGTCTCAGTTCGTTCCAGACCGCTTTGGCCGTAACATCCTTTGAGGTCTCAAAGGTCTGGGGGAATTCGTTCTGCTCCCTCGGAACACTCTGTGCTACCGTGCCTGCGGGCAAAAGCACTCTCGTGGGGGCCTGCTCATTATCATCTATGGTGAAGGCCAGGTAGGTACTGGCTGCCACTCCCGGACCCAACTCATAACCGATCAATCGAGCCAGTTCCAACAAAGACAGTCGCTGTGTGGCTGTTCGGAGGTAGGATTCGTTGGCCAGACGTTCCTGGTAGAAGGTTAAGACATCGGCCACCATGGCCCAGGCATCCAGCAAGGCGATGGAGAAATCATTGTCATCACGGGTTTTGAGTTGCTGTAGAAAAGGGGCAGTAAAACTGGGTATACGAGCCAGCATCGTCTGCTTAAACCGGGCATGGGTGCCGACACGGTATTTGATGGACGACAGACCGGGACGGTTATAGACCAAAGCGGGTGTATGGATGCGAACGCCTACACAACAACCGCAGTCCCTCAAGCCCCGTAAAGTAGAATCCAGGAATCGACTCATTTTCCCCCCTCTAACGTAAGACGGAAAACACCGTGTTCGGGAAAGTTCGGATCGTTATCGAGGCGGGCCACCTCCAGCCTGCCCAACTCCAGCTTGCCCCTCTCAAGGGCCTCCGTACTTTTGATGCCCAGACGTTGAAATTTTGTGATATTAACCGAAGCGACTCCGGCCACTGCTTCAGCTGCTGCATACAACGGACTGAGATAGACTGCCTGCTGAAAAGTAAAATGATCCGGGTGAAATATGCCGAGACTTCCATCGGGCAATGTATGACGGCTGAATCGTCTCAGGAGCGCCAGACCCACCTGGCTGCGGAAGTGATTCGGTTCAATGCAAACCGTCATATCGATTTCCAGGTAGACATAGTGCGGATCTTCGATCTCCAAGTCATGGCCGGCCATACGGTATCGGTCCAGAAAGCGTCTCAACTCCATTTCGAATTCAGGATTTACTTTCTCACCGCCTTTACGATCCACAGCCAGAAAGATCGTATGCCAACTACCTGTCCATCGCACGGTGGCCGCAGCCCCCTGGACCTGAGGATGGCGGCTCGCAACCGCCACATAATCTTCAGACGTCACGGCACGCTCTTGACAGCGGAAAGCGTTGGGCGCTCTCTGGCGTACTTCCTCCATACTCTCGGGTTCGGTTCCTCCCCTGGCGGGTATGGGATTCGAAACGTCCACAATTCTCGAATCGGTGCTCACGATATGGCGCAGCGCCTCAGCTCCCACATTGCCTCTTTTACCATTGCCCACCCGATACGTGGCTTCGAATTGGGTATCCGGTTTGGGACGAGCCCCGAACTGGTCATCGCCAAACCGTAAATAGGCCGTTCCATCCGACTCCATCTCCACCACGTACTCCCTTTTATCGACACCGCTGTTCAGCAGATCGCGTTGCGGCTGCCATTGCTCCGATTGTGTTCCTCTGTGGCCGCTTAACTCGATAATGCCAGGCAGGGCTTTTTCGACCCGTCGATCCATAGCCTGAGCGGCCGAACCTGTGGCGTCATAGGGATCGATGAAGGTGAGCCGTTTATCTTTCAATTGCGGGTAAAACCGCTGGGGTACCGTCTCAGGTTCGCGGTGCTGACAACGATCGTTATCCACAAGGGGCTCCCTGTAGAGAGACGGTTTTGGGACCACCCCGAGTTTTTTGTCTTCGATTCTGTATCCGTGGTCGGCCAATACGACATTGCCGAGGGCGATACTCACTTCCTCCTCCCCTTCGCTGCCATGGTTGGACACACATAGGGAAAAGGGCAAGGCATCTTCCTTATCCCATTGGATTTCAGTCACATCCAAAGGAACGGGTCGGTTGATCCGGGGATCCTGAATATTTCCACCGATGGGATCCTGGCCAGGGGTTACTTGGGTCAGGCGCACGGCGTGACGTTTGGCGGGATCAGCATCCGCCGCGTGGCCGGTTCGAGCGCCCGTCACCTCCATAAAGATCAGCACGTCGCCTGACTTGAGGTTGGGAAGATTGCCGGCCAGGGTGGCGCGCACAGCCCCTTTGGGCAGGCAACAATCACGACCGCCCCAGGTATGAAAGGAGATACGGTTGTGGGTCGAATAGAGAACCGCTTTTTCGTCCAGAACCTCGAAGACTTCCGGTTTTTGGGATAATAAGTCACGAAATTGATTTACACCATCCTCTTCTTCCAGATTTAAGTCGATGCGTTTGTTCTGGGCCGACAGAGGGGTTAGAATGGGGGTTCCTTTTTTCACCGCCACATTATCGGCATTCACGCTCACTTGGATCCATACTCGGGCGTTACAGCCGTTGTGCATGTGATAGTCCACCAGTCGCGCATGGCGCCTCACCGATACGCGTTTTCTCGCGGTGCCGAGATAGGCTTCGGTGGCTACGGCGTCCTGCTGATAGCTCAGATAGTCCCCCACGTAGGCGAGAAGCTCCACCAAAGCCACACCCAGATCCGCCGGGGACCGCTCCTGCCACTCCGGCATGAGGACCGCCATCCGGTCCAGCATCAACCGGCGGAAACTCGAATAATCCTTGGCCAAATAATCGATTTCAGGCTCAGGCAAGGGCACCGGAGGACAAAGGGATCGCGTCAGGCAGTCAAAATCAGAGGGACAACTCACTTTGAAGGAGAAATCGACTTTGGACAGGAGGGGATCCATGCTGTTGCCCCCCCGCCCGTCACCGATCTTTCCCGTAATGCTCAAGGTGTAGACTGAGAAGTCGCCTGGCTTGTTTACGGTCACTTCAATGAGGGTCGGACTCAAGGGGGTGACCGTGGTGACTTTGACATCCGAAATGCGCTCCCCGCCCTCGATATGAATGTTTTCAACCTTGGGAATGCCGGTGAGTTCATTGATAAGGGAAATGAGAAAAATTTGCTGCTGCTCAGGGCGCTTGGGGTGATCCACAACCTCGAGATAATCGATCCCGTTGGGCGCTTTCAGCGCTTGTAATCGCTCGCGGCGAAGATTATCGCAGCAAAAGTATTTCATCCGGGCATCCCTTCACTCAAGAATTTCACCGTATGGCGCTGTTGAGTGCGTGTATTGATGTATTGCACGCTCACTTGAAGAGTGGCCTCCCTGCTGTTCACCGAGACCTCTTCGACTTGAATCAAATGCCCCAGCCATTGCTGCAGGGCGCCTTTGACCGTGAACTGGATGGCTGCGGCCATTTCATCGCTGTTGGGCCCAAAGACCAGATGCTTCAGTCCGCTACCAAAATCCGGGCGGTTCACCCGTTCACCGGGAGATGTAAACAAGACCTGAGCAATCAGATCACGAACATGATCCGCTTCACTGGTTCGCGCTGTGCGCCCACTTGGGTCGAAATGGAAAGGGTAGTCCACTTGCATCATTCCACCTCCAGGCTGTTTTTGACCTGCACTTCGGAATCGATGAGTTTGACACTGGCCGAGCCGTTGGTTATTTCGATGCCGCCGCTGTTCATGGTTATATTGAAGCCCCTATCTGTTTCTATTGAAATGCCCCCGGTTTTATCGGTACCGTCACTCAAGGTAATGGTAACAGTATCGGTTTTAATCATTTTCAAGGTTGCATCCGCCGACCCGTCAGGGACCTCACCCGACCCCCAGAAGCAACCGCTCCAGATCGGGTAGTCTGGATCGCCCCCCTCGAATTCCACCCAGATATGGGCCCCCACCTGAGGTATCATAAAGATTCCCTGATTCGGTCCGGCATAAGGGACACAGGGCATGGCCCAGCTCAAACGGCCGTCGCCCAACACGGAGGGGACACTGACCTGGAGACGGGCCATTTTTTTGGGATCCTTGTTGTTTTCCACCGTGCCCCGATATTTGCCGAAGAATTCTTTCATATCTTTACTTCCTTTACGGTCGATCCCAATCCTTCACGCGTCAGGGTAAAACTTTGCCGGTAAGAGCCCCGGCTAAGCTGGTGCTTCACCTCTTGCACATAGAAGAGACCATTATATTGCGAGCCTGCGCCCCGAAGTCCGACTAGCTTGCGGGGCTGAAGCAGCCCGCCGTACCGCATGGCATCGAGCTCGCCCGTGGCCGTGACCACCTGGTCCATGGACGCATCCAGCATGGCCTGGGCGCGGGTATCGGCCTGGGCCCTGGTCAGGCCTGTTTCGCCAAACAGGATCTTGCGAATATGTCGCCGATAGGCTTGTACGTCGGAAGCGCTGGCCAGGGCGGACCGCGTTGTGGCCGCGGCTTGAACCGTTGCTGTCTCGTTGGTAACGCGGTCTTTGATCTTGCCCGAGACCGTTTTGGGTTTAAGGGCGTTATGTTCAAACTTGATGGCATCCACATTGCTGTGAGGCCCCATATTTACGGAAAGCGCTTTTTGAGGGAGGCCCTCGTGGATGGGCGGCCCCCAGTAGGCCGTGTTGGTCAGGGGTGCCGGGCCGGGGGTGACATTAAAAATATAGGCATGCCGTTTTGCCAGGGTCTGGACATACTCAAGGTCTGTGCCCACCTGGACGGGAATGCGCTCCGATACCGAGGGGGCATCCATCAATCTCGGCGGCACCACCGAAGGTACCAATCCGAATTTTGCATAGTTGCCGATCGTCTTTTGCACAATCGTATTTTCGCTTTGCGCGGGATGCTCCACACACTTCTCTTCTCGGTCCATCATGAGGCTAACATCTTCCCCGGTCAGGGTAAGGGTCGCGGTCCCCGGTTCCTCACCGGGGTGGTATTGTTGCAGGGTTATGAACCCATCCATCAGGACCGTGGGCGCGCCTTGGAAATTAACCGTCAATATGATTCGGCTGAAGACTTCGAATAGGGGGCTTTGCATGAGGGCTTCTCCCGGCATTCCCCCGGCGCCACTGCGGCTGATGCCAAAGGTCATCTGAAATCCGGAGCGGCTGTTATCACTGTGGATGACTTCCACACTTTGCAGTGCTTCGCTCACGGGACGGGGCGCCGGGACGGGGATCTCCGGTCCCATCATCAATTGCAGTTGAATGCCCAGCAGGTTCATCCCGACCTCTCAGCTAAACGGTAAAAAGATACGTTTCCCAGGTTCTCTGGTCAGATCAAGAGGATCCAAGACCGGGTTGACATCGCAGATGCGCCAAAAAAGTTCGGGATCGCCCAGGGCTCTGGCCGCGATAAGATCCAAGCGATCCCCCTGGGTCACCCACATCTCTGTCCGTTTTGAACCGTCTTCAAGGGGAGGCAGGAATCTGCGGCCCTTATACTCGATGATCCGCCCTTCGGCGGTGGTCAACCTGACTGTTTCGACAGCATGGTACCGACTGGTGGATTCAAACATTTCACACCTCACAGAATATCTACATTGCCGCCGGTAACCGATTCCAGATCGCTCCCCGTGCCTAAGGCGGCCATGGTCTCCTTGGCCACCTGATGGGCAAGAAAGAGGGCGTGACCGGGATGGTCCGGTGACAGGTCGTTATAGCTCAGAACTCTCAACCCCAAAGAGACCTTGGCCCGTATCGGATTGAGATTCGTATCGTGGGCCTCCTCCGTCACACTGAACTCGGTAAGCCTTACCGGCAGGATGCGCCTCGGTCCGTAAATAAACAGGGTCAGAGGAGCCGCCGGGGGTACGATCTCCAGCACACCCAGGGCGAGTTGGCCCACGTTTCCCAGCACGGTGGCACTGGCCGGATAGAGGAGCATCTCCAGGGTAGCCAGTCCCGGGTGGATCCCCATTTGAATGGCCTGTTGATTTTCCTTCTCCAATTGATCGGTGGCGTCTATCTCTACTTCCAGGCTGATCGACTCCACGGGCGCCCCTTTAAACCGAACCGTTTCCGCGCGCTCGCCCTCCCCGCCGGAGACCTGTGCCTGCAGGGTGCGCGAAAGGGTTACCGGGTTGTATTGGAACACAACCACTTTGGGCACCGGATTCGGAAGATCCAAGGAGACAATGGCCCCTTTCAAGAGTCGGGGTGAACGAGGAAAAGTAGTCACAGGCATTGACCTCCATTTTGTTTACTGATGGTGTTCAGAATTTAATAATCTTCCATACGAGAGTTTACCATTTCCTGCAAATTCGACTTATAAGGAAAAGTACTTAATTGAAAATCTTGAGAACAACTCATCGGACACTATCGGGGACCAAAATCCTTTAAGATTTTCTTGATCTTCACCAGATCCCTCTCCGAAGCTCTTGTTGGCGCGTGTTCCTTCGTTTTGTCTGGTGTCGTCGTAGTGATGCCCGAAACACCCGTAACTAGGTGCTCGTCCACCACATCCTTAAGCGGCAAACCAGTGTTGTAACCAGGTAGTTTCAATCCAATACTATCTTTACCTTTACCGATCTTTTTCCCAGTCTTCCATTCGATGGGTGTTGAGAGTCGGGGGTTTCTTTTAGAAGCCTTCAACTCGTTGGCTGAATAGGTTAGTTGTGTTGGAAAATGGCGCTCCTCATAACGCCGCAGTTTAATATCACTCTTAACGCGTTCCTTTCTATCCCCCGGCACCATCTGATTCACAACCGTTTCTAATCCTCTTGTCGCAGGTCGTTTTTTGTGACCGTTGTAGGCAATTTTGACCGTGTAACGCGCCACCTTTTTATCGGTGTCAACGGCTTTCTTTACCGCATCCTCGACGTCGTTCTGATGTTGTTTGTTCGCGTTCTTTTCAATACCGAAATCCTTGGAACCTGTGCCTGTAAGAGGCGTCAGATTTGTAGCTCTTCCCATCCCCCCCAGGTTATGGTTAAGCAGGTGCCCTTGCACATAGACAATACTATTACCTCTATTACGCCTTTGTGCCTGCTTCCAAATGGCGGCCCGGTCATGTGGTTTGCTCCCTTTTGGATGATTCGAAGACAGGAATAATACCGTTGCAGACCTTCCACCGCCTTCACCTGTTGTGTCACCATAAACAGGAGTGCTTGAAGGCTTCTTGTTGTTTAGCCTTTCGGCAATGTATTTCGTTTTTTTTCCGATCTGGTTGAGTTTCAGGTGAATGTTTTTAGTAACCTCATCCTTGGGTTTGCGCTTCATGAGGTTTTTGATCTCTGCATAAATATCTTTGGCCTTGGCTAACTCTTTTCTCAAATTCTCCTTGTCATCATCACTAAGAGATGATCTGGTGATGGCCGTCCCTACACTCTTGAGAAAGTCGTCATAATCCTCCTGAGAGGGGCTTGACACCGTCAAGGAGGCCTTGGCCCCTTTTCCTTTGAAAAATATCTCATGTCTCTCTTTACCCGCGATGGTGAATGGAATCTTACGCAGCCACCATTGTTTGATCTTTTCGACCCCGCGCTTTACTTTTTTCTTGCCTGCTCTTGCGACCCTTTTGCCTCTTTTTAAAACCTTCCTGGCCAGTGACTTAATGGATGAATCTACTTTTTTTGTCACCTTCATCATCACTTTACGTATCTTTTCGCCAATATTTCCAAGTCCCACCTGTCGTGCACCAAAGTCTATGATCAAGGGTATGGATCGCTTCATGGTTTCCTCGATTTTGTCTGACGCGGGCTTGGTGTTGCCTTTTATGATATTGTTAAGGGATTCAAAGGCCGTTTTGAATAAATTGAATAGTTCTCTTGCCTTGTCGATCAGGAAGCGGATCGCATTGTAGATCGCCAACGCTCCCTGAGCTATTAGTCCCACTGGGGACAGACTGGCGGCCAATCTTTTCAGGACTGATTTAAGGACTTCAAAGGCCATCCAGTTACGAATGGCATCAAATACCGTACTATAGAGTGAGTCGACGATCTTAGCCACAGCTTTACCGCCTCCGGTGATAACCTTTAAAATCCCTTGGTAAATCTTCGCAATTCGATCGGCTTTCTTCTCGCCGACAATTTTTGTGAGGAGGCTAAACACACGCTTCTTTAACAATTGGAAAACGATGTAGACCAGGCCTGCAGCATCCCATTTTTTTGGTAATTCAATATCCGCATTGGAAAAGGCCCCGAAAAGCCAACTGAGGAGACCCTTTTTGAGGTTATCAAAAATATTATTGATAAATTTTAAGAATCCGTCTTTGATGGCTTTGATGAGGTTTGTAATAAAGGCCTTTGGGTTTTCGATGATGGTAAAAACAGCCTTTCCAGCTTTACGGAACGTTTCCTTCCAGGTCGGATCCAGGCGCCCCATGGCTTTCATAAGACCCCGTGTGGTCAGTTCAAAGATTTTGCCCATTGCCGCTTTGGCAAACTTAACCAAGGTTTTTTGTACAATGCTGGAGTAATGAGTCTCAATCCGATCCATGCTTTCTTTGGATGGGGCTTCCAATTCGATCCCGATAATCTCCAGGAAAGTTTTGATCCTGAGCGTGACTTTATATTTATCATCTTGGGTTCGAAACCAGGATAGAATTTTATTTAATCCGGATAGCTTTTTGATCTTTTCAAACATCAGGTTGCCCCCCGGAATTAAACCCAAAACACCTCTGATGAAATTCCGTCCGTTCCTTACAACACCTTCTTCGGTGATCGGGTTTTTGCCCAGAATGACCGTAAGCAGCCGGTAGCCGGGAAGTTCCAAGGCATATTTATTCAAATCTTCTTTGCTGAGGCCGAAGAGACGCTGCACTCTTGGCGAGATCGTTGAAACCGTCTGCCGATAATGATCTCGATTAGCCAGTTCGTTTTGTTTGGTTTGAACGCTGGGTTTCTGCTGCACCACATGGCTGAGTTCATGGGCCATAAGCCTCATATCCGTCACACTCGCCCCGTGTCCCATCCAGATATGCTGGCCGTAGGTAAAGGCACGGGCATTCAGCCTTTGGGCGTCTGCACGATCCGCATCCATTGTGTGGATTCGAACAGCGGAAAAATCAGCGCCGAAGCGCGGCTCCATGAAGGTCCGGATATCATTGGGTAGGGGTTGCCCGGCAGCAGGGGCCATGATTCGCGCCGCAAGCACCGGGTCAGAGATACCGGCCGTATGACTGGTCGGGGATGCGGTCTTGCGCCGTACTATCCCTTTGCCCACATCTTGAAAATCTTCATCTTCCAGGACCATCGGCGCTTCGGGCTCATCTTCCGGACGGCGACGTAATTCACCTGCGCCATCCTGCGTAACCTTTCCTGCTGCCCCTTGGTTTGGGTGTGAGCCCGACGATTCCGGCTGTGGCATTTGCATAACCCTCTCAGCCACTTGGTCGGCTTCTCGTTCAAACCTGTCATTGGGACGGCCCAATCTGAGTTTGGCCTGAACAAGGGGAGGGGATTGCCCTGCCAGATGGATTCCATGCTTCAAGAGACCGCTTCCGACCGCTGTGGAGGATGATTTTTTGACCCCACTGGCCTTGGTGGTTTGGGCTGCGGTCTTCATGATTTCATTCTCCCGTACACCGATTTGGCGATTTGAGCGCCCACAACCGAGGGGGATGCACCTTTAGGTATTTCGATGGTCCCCCCGCTGAGGGCGTCTCGATTACCTTCCTGTTGGACCAGGCTCGACCAACCTTCGGGTTGGGCCAGATACCGCGTCAATTCGCTTTCCAAGGCCCGGCTGATTAGATAGCGATCCTTGTGGGTAAATCCATCCAGCACCAATTCATCGATACGAAGTTCGATCCGTCCGGGACGAACGGTTTCCCTTGGGTATTTGTTTCCATTTTGGAAATCAGACTTTTTATCATCTTGACGGTTCATACCAATCATCGGTCTCGTTTCTTTGCAGTGTTTTTTCCAATTTGGCGTATTCCACCCTTGCCCCGTGCAACAGATGCTTCATGGTGATGGGGCTACCTTCTTCTGCGGCAGAGAAGGCAGCGAACAGAGCAATGTTGCGAATATTGCCTCCGGCAATATTGAGGCGGGCGAGCTTTTCAGTATCGAGATCCCCATGGTGGTTATCCGTTTCGGAAAAGAAGCGATCCCAGATCCTTTTGCGCAATTCAACGTCCGGAAAGGGGAACTGCACCACGAAGCGGATGCGCCGGAGAAAAGCCGCATCCAGGGCCTCTTTCATATTGGTCGTGAGGATGGCTAAACCACGATAGGCTTCCATCCGCTGCAAGAGATAACCGACCTCGATGTTGGCATAGCGGTCATGGCTGTCCTTGACTTCGCTCCGTTTGCCAAAAAGTGCATCGGCCTCGTCAAAAAGAAGGATCCCGCCGCCGTCTTCGGCTCTGTCAAATACACGGCGCAAATTCTTTTCGGTTTCACCGATGAACTTGCTCACGATTTGGCTGAGATCGATGCGAAAGAGATCCAGACGCAAGGTATTGGCCAACACTTCAGCGGCCAGGGTTTTACCGGTGCCGCTGGGACCGGCAAACAGAGCCGTGATCCCCAACCCCTGGGAGCTTCTGCTTGCAAAAGCCCAGGTGTCGTATACTTTTGTCCGTTGCTTCACATGGTTCCCGATCTCCTCAAGAATCTGTTTCTGAAATACAGGCAGGATCAAGTCCTCGGATGTCACCGGTGAGTTTAAATGCTGGGCCAGGTCTTCCATATGGGGGCGGGATTGCGAACGACAAGTGTCCCATAACAGATTGAAAAGGGTATTCTCTTCCCATGGGCACGGTGCCTTGATAGCAACCTCCGACTGCCCTCTGCGCTCTTGTCGGATAGGAGGATTTGCCAGTACCTCTGCGCCTATGGCGTCAATCTCTTGGGGCTTTAAAGAAAATTGGGAGATAAGCACATCCAATCGGCCGTTCAGCAACGCGGCGTTAGCTCCCAAAGCCTGTCGCCAGAGAATTCGTTGCTCTTCGGTGGTTGGTTTGGTTACCTCCACGGTCAGTGTGGGGCGATTATGGTAAGAACGCCGCGTGTGGCCTGCGCTAAAGACCAAGCCGTGGCTCCCATCGATAAGCCTGAATAAAGCCTGCTCTTGATGGGGATCGATGGATTCCCCTTCACCAAAATCCAGGAACAGGGCTGCCGGACTCAGGGCCGTTTCCCGTTCCCATAATCGTATCAAGGCATGCAGTTCCCGCGATTCAGGCGGGAGGGCCTGTACCAAAAGTTGAAATAGATCAAGTTCCAACTGCCTGCTAATCTCCACAGCCAGCAACCGTCGAGCTACCGGATCTGTTCCCACCAGATGAATGACGGGTGGTGCTTCACGGGCGGCAAGTCTCGATAAGGATTCAGCGATTCGAATTGATAGTGCCTTGTGAGACGGTAATAACGCTCCCGCTCTGTCTTGAAGCCTGAAAAAGCTGGCCAGCCGTTCATCAAGATAGGAATTGCCCAAAAGATAGTATAAGATCCGCTCATCGATGATTAAAGGGCTCGATAAAAGGATCTCAGGGTTTTTCAATTCCAGCAAGCGCCAGCCACGCAATGCCCCGGCGGGAGAGAAGGCACGCCAGTCAGCCTCAGGAAAAACGGTCTTCGCAAGATCGAAGGTCGAGTAGTTCTTCAGAGGATCTCCTTGAACAGCTGCGCACAATGAACCAAAAGTTGGATCCAGGGCCATTCCGGCACACATCAATAGAATCCGCCGCTCGAAGGGCGATAGCTTAAAAATGCTGCACAACGTGTCCAGGGCGAAAGGGGCAGGCCATTTTTCACGGTTTTTTTCAAAGACGGCTTCGATCTGGGTCCGTCTGGATGCCCATTTACCACTTTCCTGTTCGGTCTCAGCCCGTTCAGCCAATAAAAAGCGAACTTCCTGCAGGGATGCCATCAGGTAGCTTTCATTGGTGTTTTGCCATGCTATGAATTCATTCTCGCTCACAGTGATTCCTTATGGATCATCAATATTAACGGGATGGATTGGATCGATCACACTGTCCGCCCCATCCACTTGAACTCGAACATAATAGTTACCCGGTTTCATTTCCAAGGGAGTAAAGCTTATATCTTCGGTATCGTTTATGTTAAAATCACTGATGCCGTTATCGGGAGGGGCATCGAAACTGTACGCCCTGGCCAGACGGTCTGAAGGTGGCGCATGCTCATTCAAGAGCAGAAGTACCCGTTGGGTTCTCCCAACTTTAGGATTAAACTTGATCTTAATCTCCTCTGTGTTCGGTGATCCCACCAGGGTCATTACGGGGCGAAGGAGAAGAACAGCCATATTGGATTCAAATCCACGATGAGGAACCTTGGGATCACCCATCAAAATATGATGAGTGACTTTTAACCCCTGCACTCCGGCACGCAGTGTTCCAGGGGCGAAAGGGGGTTCAGCCAGGGGGAAACTGATTTTTGTAGCCTTAATATCTTCCTGATGCGGCGTGACCTCCAGGCATCCTATGGATACCCGGGTCATATCCCCACGTAAATGGCGGCCCGAAATTTCAACGATGGTGCCGGGCGTCAAGGGCATCTGTTCTCCTTCCTGAGAAGCGATTTTTTCAATCACCGGTTTACGGAAAGGCATCGTATAAATACCGGGCTCCCGGACCGGCAATACAGCCCGCGGCATCGCTTCACCCTCGATCAATACCACCGTGGCCATGTAAGCGACGGAGAGCGCATAAGGTGTTTGAAAAAAGATCGACCATAGTTTGGATAGATCCTCGAGTGAGAGAGAAAGGGGAACGAATTTGACCGACTCGATCTGATCCGCCAGTGTGGAATCGCTCAAATGGATGAGTGGATCCGCAATGGCGTTGCGGATGGCCTCCTTTGGAAGCATAGGGCGTACGTGGAGGGTGCGAACAACGCTTCCGAGAAGGAATTGAGGTTGCAACTGGTTCTCATCTCCATAAAAACTGATTAAATAATGAAGGTCCAAGGCCACTTGCGGTCGTTTTATGATTGCACCCTCATGACCGCGCGTGGGTAAATCGGCATTGCGAAGCGCTGCATTCGGAGTCACCTGGTATAGAAAGATATTGACGCCCATATTAGGTCGCGTGTTGTCAACGTTGTCCGGTCTGACCGTGGTCACCACAGCTCCGGGAAAATCGAAACCCATGTTGGATTCCAAGATCTGCTTCAATGTGGCGGTCACCGTGGCAATGGCCAGATAATTGCTCATGACACCCTCTCTTTTCGCTGTTTGAGGTAATCATCGAGCGATAATTTCGGGGACGAGGTTATAGGTACAGGGGCAGCGGGAGTCTGCTTTGGCATAAGTGCCCTAACTTCGATCCGTCCAATATGAACACGAATCGTGGGCGATTCATCTCCTTTGTGCGCCATCACACGCCCCTTCTCCCTTAGATTTACTTCTCCGTGAAGCGGCTGAGTGCGTGCCTTTCGGGTTTCCACTTCTATCTTCTTTTTAGGGGGCCAGCTCGCACTTTTTTTGTCAGGCCTTTGCGGGATCATGGGATCGCTGGATTCCGGCGGGTCGCTTTGAAGAAGCTGTTGTGATGAAACGGGCTGTTTCCGGGTTGAAACATTCGGATTCATGGCCTGAGGCAAAGTCGCCGGCGGAGGCTCTGGTAGGGATACCGGTCGGCTATGGGCCCTGGGACGGTCAGAGGATTCCGGCTCTTGCGCATCGGTGGAAGGCTCTAAAAGAGCCGGCTGGGTTTTAGTGGCGGTTTCGCTCAAAGACGGATTGCTCTCCAATATAGCCTCAAAATGAGGGACACTCTGCGTGGACATATCGCTACCCGTTAAAGTCGCCATCAGCGCTGAATGTGGACGTATGAGCGGCTGAAGAACTGGGGCTGTTCCCAGTATTCGGTCTGCCAATTTTGTAAGATACCTCGTCATGAATTGACCATCTCCAAATAACGTTGTCGACGGGGAGCACTCATGGACAAAATATCTTTTTCACTCCATCCATAGGCTCGGGCCAGAACATGTACTTCCCCCATAAGCCGTTTGGCCTGGGCTTGGATCTCCGTCCACAAAAATGATTCGATATCCATACCGATGGACCAGCCATAAGCGCATCCGGGGCATTGAAGATCAAGGTCTATGTCCGCCAGGGGATCGGATTCCACCATTTTATCTTCGATAGCGGTTAGGACCGCCTCGGGCAGTTCATCGACGGCAATCTTTGATGGCCCCTGATAAACCGATGTAAGGCAACGCGCCAGCATGCCCCAACGGGCCTGGGATGAATCTTCCTTATGGGCAACGGCCGCGAGGTCGATGCTATTGGGCAAACGAAAAGCCACTTGGTAGCCATCCATCTCCCACTCCATAAACGATTCGGCAGACGGCGAGACGAAAGGTCCCCCCAGATCGGTTATGTCCATGGAAAACTCCAGTTGTTCATTGCATTGTGGGCAACTAGCAAAACCATCCAATTGGGAACCAAAGGCCTGCTCCCTGATCTCCAACAAAAGCGTGTCCCTGGCTCCTATGCTAAGGGAAGCCAGTTCTTCACGGGACCGCTCGGGACAGGCAGCGGCAAGAAGGGTCAGGGCCCTGTCCAGTGGACGCTGTCCCTGGCCCTGTTCCCACAGCTGAAGCATGTCCCCAGCGGACAATGATTTCATGGTTTACTCCGATTCGGCAAAACTCGGTTCCTCGGGTTCCGGCACTTCCTGATCCCGCTCCCACCCTTCATTCTCCAATTTAAGCGTCTGGATGGCCACAGCATTACCGCTGGCATCCAATTCCGGTAGAGCTTGAAATTCTGAAACCCAACACCGGTAAATTTTATAGGAGAGGGCGAGCTGGCCGGCCTCGTTATAGACCTCGATAAGCAGATCCTTCCGGAAATCTTTGAGGGAAACCTCAGCGCCAAGACCCGCGCCGATGTTCCATACCTTATTGGCCCATCGTTCGAACTCAGGATCGTGCGTGACGCCCCGCTCCAGAGTGACTGGCTCGAATTTGGTTTGGCCCGGAGATTTTCGCACAGTACTCGGATCACCCCCCTCGCGATGTTCAACAACCTCGGTGGATCGGCTCAGCGCGCTGACTTTGCTGATTCCGGCAACATAACGACCATCCCATTTGACCCGGAATTTGAAGTTTTTATAAGGATCGAATCGATTCGTATTAATGCTGAACTGTGCCATGAGCGCCTCCTTTACGCCTGAATCTGGCCGGCAAGCTGTTGAATCTTGAGAATTACAAACTCTGCGGGTTTAAGAGGAGCAAAACCCACCAGGATATTCACGATGCCGTTGTTGATATCGTTCTGGGTGGTGGTTTCTTTGTCGCACTTGACGAGATACGCTTCTCTGGGTTTTTGCCCTTGAAAAGCACCCTGGCGAAACAAGTTGTGCATAAATGCACCGATGTTGAGCCGGATCTGGGCCCACAGGGGCTCATCGTTGGGCTCAAACACGACCCATTGGGTTCCCCGAAACAGGCTTTCCTCGATGTACAGGGCCAGCCTGCGCACGGGGATATATTTGTACTCGTCCGTCAGATCGTCATCACCGCGCAGGGTTCTTGCGCCCCATGCGACCGGGCCAATGGCTGGAAAGATTCGCAGGCAGTTTACACCCAGGGGATTAAGCAACCCGTTTTCCTCATCGGTCAGCCGATAGTCCAGCCCGACCACACCAATGAGCGAGGTTTCGGTACCGGCCGGAGCTTTCCAGACGCCCCGGTTGCTGTCGGTGCGGGCAAACGAACCAGCCATGGTCCCGCTGGGCGCCACGGACCTCAGTCGACCGGCGTTGAGGGGATCACTGATCTTGATCCACGGATAGAAAATCGCGCCAAAATTGGTCTTGGGCAGTTCGGGTCCGTTGATCAGGTGCTCCATTTCACTCGGCTTGTCTTTGGCCTTGGGCGGATCGACAATCAAGAAGGCGCGGCGATCCTTGCAATAGGCTGCCGCATCGGCAAGTATTCCGGGATTGGAGACCCCCGGCAGGCAGAGAAGATTGAAGAGGTCTACTTCATCAAGGGCGTAGATCCCTTTCCGGTTGGTCTTACTCGCTAAAAAGAGCGCTGGTTCATCCTCCTGGGTATAGGGACTTTCATTTCCATTTTCAAGGTTGGTATTCTGTCCGGAGCGTGGAGTTCCTTCGAGCAACTTCAATTCCTCTGCAATATCTTCGGAGGATGCCTTTTCGATCTTAACAGATGAACCTTTGCCTCGGGTTCCAGATTTTAATACCAATAAAGGACGCATGTTGCCGCCACCGGCGTCCGCCAACTCCATCTTGGCCGTAAATTCGGCGTAGGCCTTTTTTAGGGGTTTCAGATTACGCACGACATCTTGGAGGCGGCTTGCGATCTCTTTAACTTTCTCCTGAAGGCTCCCGGTAGCCGCTACTGTTCCCAAAGAGAGCGTGTCCGGTCCCAGACCATCCAGGCTGATCTTGAGGCGATGGTTGGATGCATCCGGCTTATTGGCAAATGCAGCTATAGGCTCTCCATTTAAATTCCCCGGGTCGGGAATGCCAACAGGCCTCATTTCTGCTGCACCATCAGTCTCCCGGCCCCCGTTCAGCGTCCCCATTTTCATGACACCGGAAACATCGTTGCGTTCCCCGGGCATTACCCGGACGCTTGACCTCTCGCCGCCTTGACCGGACATCATTTTGATGGAAAAAGCTTCCCTCTGACATTCGAAATCCTCGATGGCCGGCTCCAGCCCGGGGCCCACAGAAGTGCTGACCACCTGCTGAAGAACTTCACATAGCGCGTCCAGCCTCTCCTCTTTTGTCGCGCCCAGGAACCCAGTCGTGGGTAGTTCAACCTTGACGGGAGGTAGTCCATTCACTGAGATCTGAATTTGATTGTGCCCATCATCAATGAGCTCATTCACGTCTAGAAGCGAACCCTGCTCATCCACAAGAGGTTGACCGACACTTATTCCCTTCCCACTCACGGTAGTGGGATCCGCGATACGGATGGCTTCCACGAGTTCGGAATCGCTGTTGACCTTCGCTTCAACATAATGACTGTCATGGCTGTTCATCGAGAGATTGGAGTAGGTCTCGGTCCTGTTATCAGCAGGATTATCTTCAGAGACATAGTTGAGCGTAAGGTTGAAAGTGCTCGTGGGATATCGCGTTTTATGGTCCACGCGAACTTCAATACGGTTTCCCTCCAATCCTTCATCCAGTGCAGCGATTTTTAGGACCTTCCTGTCCGATGAATCTCGTAATTCCAGCTCAGCCTTAGTTGCGTCCTTGGCAATGCGCACTACCCAGGCCACATTGCCGCCATTGGCGAAGAACTGTCGCACCCCATAGCTCAACTCCGAACTGGAATGGAGTCCACCGAAACGGCGTTCGTAGTCACCATAATTCAAAACCCTGACCGCACGGTTGATAGGCCCTCGTTTGGCTGAACCCACAAAGGCGGTAACCGAAGTGCTGACGCCCGAAATCGTCCGAACCCCACTGGGAATCTCCTCAATATAGACTCCGGGATATGTAGCTTCTATAGGCATTGGAACCCCTCCTTTGCTAAATTTACTAATAGATTATGGTTAAATAACTATTCTCATTCTAATTGGAGTAGATGTGGGAAGTATTCCTC
The DNA here is from genome assembly GCA_024644775.1 of Deltaproteobacteria bacterium. The sequence goes on along the minus strand of JAHEHB010000021.1, from coordinate 845 downwards.
AGATAGTCCCTAAAAATCATTCGAAATGATATCACGAACACTAAAAGCACAAAGACAATATGGGTCAAAAACCTGATAAAAATCTGTCAAAATAGACAGAATCAGGCCATGGATGGATTAAATATAGTACTTTCAAGAACGACAAAGAATTAGAATTCGCTGTTTTGGAAGCGGAAATACCGCAAAATATGTTTTGAGTAGGTGACTTAGATGAGCAGCAACAATAGCATGCTTTGGGTTCCGCCGCCAAATAATTACTATTGAAAAATATTAACTATATGTTGGGTTGTCAAACAGGCTAATATTTAAGAGATGCCATATTTTGGTTCCTTTGCCGCGTTTTGTCTTGCCGACAGCAAGACCCCTTTCAATAGATTTTTGCTAACAGTCTCACTTGTTTGTAGTGCTGATTGGAGCATTTGGGGATAAAAGTAGATACTGGGGGCATGTCAGGAAAGAGGTAAGGAATGATCTGATTGAAAATAACTTCCTACAGTCGGAGCTGTTGAAACAACATGATTTATTTTAAAGTGCGAAGCCGTGCGGCAATAATCGTATAAAGGATCTTGTATCCTGCAAAAAAAACACCTCGAATCGTACCAGTTACCTTGGATTGACCGATGCGTCGTCGATAACGAACCGGCACTTCGAGACATCTAAGCCCCACTTGAGCGGCTCGAACTTGCATCTCAACAGTCCAGCCGTAGTTTCGATCCATCATCTTAAGCGAATCCAGCGCCTCATAGCGAATTGCTCGGAAGGGCCCTAAATCTGTATATCTCACGTTCCAGAAAATACACATCAGTAAGCAGGCAAGCATATTGCCAAACCGAGCTTGCGGTGCC
>JAHEHB010000248.1:2006-8107 GCA_024644775.1 Deltaproteobacteria bacterium | reverse complement strand
ATCCGACGATTCTGCCAGGCATTATCTGGTGAAAGGTTGATAGAATATGGGAATCAAACGACAGTTAATCATACTGGCAATATTTGTAGCGGTGGCACCCGATATATATGCTGAAAAACTAAAGATCGGCCAAGTTTTACCGGAAGTTATTTTGCATGGTAGAGCTGGAGAACTAGAATTTAATGGAAAAGAAATTAGCTATAGACGATGGAGCTCCCGTAATCTGGTTGGAAAAGTACATACGGTTTATCATTTGGCGGCTCGCCGGGGAATCGATAAAATTAACAAAAGATATATAGAAATGATAGAAGCAGAACAAATTCCTTTAGATAAATACAAAACAGTAAGCATTCTCAACATCGATGATGTGTTTACAGGAGGAAAAGGATTTGCGCGCCAGAAATATGAAGAAAACCGAAAGAAACTCAATAACAGTGAGTTCGTTTTAGATGATAGTTCTATAGTCAGAGAATCATGGGGGTTGGGGAAAAAAGGCTCCGCTGTAATCCTCGTCGGGAAAGATGGAAAGGTGTTGGCGTATAAGGATGGACCGCTTAAAGACGATGAAATTCAAGCGTTCATTGATTTAATAAAAATGAATATCTAACCTTTATCCTGGTGTCTTTGGGTATCTAATGATATATGATCACATTAAACCGCACTGCAATGTCTGAATGATATTGGCCGGATTAGTAAGCGAATACGAATAAATCAACGATCACAATCCTCTATTTCAAGACGTTCTCAAAACCACGCTTCATAAAAAACCATCCTTAAAAAGCATCTTGATGACCTTGGTCCAATTTAAACACCCGGTTTCTTTAAAACCGATCGAAGTGAATTTAAGTTACGGTAAAGGATACCGATATCATTAAAGGATATTCAGTTAAAACATTTAAAATACACAGAAAAAAATTACGGCTCATGTTTTCTTCTCTGAAAGGAAAAATAACCTTCTTTATTGCCCTAATCATGGGCGTTACCGCTGTTTTTATCGTAGTTATCACAGACCGGCAAGTCGGACGGGCTATGCTGATGGCTGAGCAGTCTTCGGCACAAAATGTGCTCGAACTGGTAGAGCTCAATATAAGGGGGGGCTACAATAAGCTTCTCGCGGACAAATTCGATATGATCGGTGGACTGAACCGGCGATTGAAAAGCGTTGCCACCATCTGTCTATCGGTTTTAGATGAATACACGGTTTTTTCCGATAATGACATATTATCTCAAAAGGTGGCACAACAGAGATCGTTAAACTGGATAAAATCCATTCAATTCCAAAAAGGGGTTGTATTCGTGTTCGATCGTCATTCAACGGTCATCTCACATCCGGACCCCAAGATACAAGGAACATCTATCATCTCGTTTAAAGATATGAAGGGACGCGATATTGCTAAAGTGATGGATGAAAAAGTCCTGGAAAATACCGGGCAGTCAGCGGTCTTTTTCTGGAAAGATCCTGATAAAGACACTGTTCAGAAAAAATTGGGGTATTTTATTCCGTTTCGAAAATGGCATTGGACGGTGTGCGCCATGGTTGATTTCGACGAAATTGAGCGGGAGACCCGAAAGAAGCTTGAAAATATCGTTAACGTTCTCAAGAAAACGCTGGGAAAAATCAAAATCGGAAAGAGTGGCTTTGTGTTGCTCATTGACGGCAACGGTAACATCCTTGTCCAACCGTCCGGTGAAACCCGGCCATACTATTTAGCAAAAAAAAACATTCATACCGGAAATCTTCTTTTGAACGATCTGATGCGTGTGGCCAAAAACAAAAACAATAAATTACGGTATACTGAGAATGACTCGCAAAATTCACAAGTCGTCGAGGCACATGTCGGCTACTTCAAACCCTTTAACTGGTACATTGTAGCTGCCGTCCCTGTTTCTGAAATTCAGGCACCCGCCAAGGCACTGGTTGCCAGCCAGAGTCTTATAATCTCCGCCATTCTCATCGGCAGCCTGATTGCGGCCTTTATTTTAGTTTCCAGAATATCCCGGCCGCTCAAAATGCTGGCAACCTATGTCAAAGATCTTCCTTCCATTGATTTTACTTCCGGGGAAGAAGATTCTTTGATAACCGAACTCCCGGTAAAGTACAAAGATGAAGTGGGGCGTCTTGCTGAATCTTTCGTTTTGATGAGAACCGAGTTGAAAAGGAATGTTCGAAAACTAATGGATACCACGGCCAAAGCGACCAAGGCACGCATTAATGAAGAAACCGCGGAGGCTTCCAACCGGGCAAAAAGCGAATTTCTCGCAAACATGAGCCATGAGGTCCGAACACCAATGAACGCCATTATCAACTGTTCGGACCTTATCATGGATATGGAGTTAAAACCTAAGCAGAAGGAATACCTCAATATCATCCGTTCGGCTTCCAGGTCTCTTCTGGGGATAATCAACGACATTCTCGATGTTTCTAAAATCGAGGCCGGTAAATTAGAGCTTGAAAATATCGTAACCTCACCCCGGGATGTGATTGGCCAGGTTTCGGAAATGTTCCGGGATGAAATACAACAAAAATCCCTGGAATTTATTATCGATATTGCCCCCGATGTTCCCAGAGGGGTGATTACGGATCCGTTGCGTCTGCGACAAGTTTTGGTAAATCTGACCTCTAATGCGCTTAAATTCACTGATGACGGTGAAATATGCATCTCCGTTCAAAATCGATCCATCACGCGTGAAACCGTTGAACTCCTTTTTTGTGTCAGAGACACAGGAATCGGTATTAACCCTGAGGTGCAAGAACAGCTTTTCGAATCTTTCACCCAGGCCGACAACTCCACCACAAGAAAATATGGCGGAACGGGACTGGGGCTTACCATTTGCAAAAAAATTATTACCCTGATGAACGGAAGAATTTGGGTAAAGAGCGAACCCGTAAAGGGAAGTGCTTTTTACTTTACAATACGGTTGAAACTCTCCCCGGAGCAGGTTACCCTGGATATGTCTGTTCCGTCGGCATTAAAAAACCTCAACATTCTTGTTGTAGAAAAAAACCTATCCACTCAGCGTATCATCAAACAGTACCTGGAACCTTTTCAATTTAATATACAAATCGTAGAAACCGCGGAAATGGCGCTTTCGTTGTATGAACAGTCCATTGAAGGCGAAGGATTTGATTTGATCCTCATGGATGTTGTCTTGCCCGGTATGGACGGTTTTACAGCCGCAAAGAAAATCAAGAACGACTCACGCAAGAAAGCGCCACCGATTATCATTATGAATGCCAGCGGCCGCAAGGAAGATATCAGAACCCTACAGGAAGCCGGCGTCGAAAGCTATCTCATCAAACCGCTCAAACAATCGGAGCTCTGTGACACGATCATGGAAATATTCGGGCACGACATCACCACCTCCAGTGACAATTTGAGTGGTCCACCCTACTCAGAGGAATTTTCCGGTGTTCACGTGCTCTTGGTTGAAGATAATACAATCAATCAAATGGTTGCCACCGAGATGCTGAAAGCGGCGGGTATCTTCGTGGACAAGGCTGAAAATGGCCGGGAGGCAATAGAGGCGGCAAAGAAAGAGGTTTATGATGCCATTTTGATGGATGTCCAGATGCCGGAGATAGATGGAATCGAAGCGACGAAAGTAATACGCAATGAGCTTAACCTGATCGACCTCCCGATAATCGCAATGACCGCCCACGCCATGAGCGGTGACAGAGAAAAATGCCTTACAGCCGGTATGAATGATTATGTTACAAAGCCAATTGATCGTAAAGAATTGTTTCTTTCCCTTCGGCAACATATTCCCAGGCTTAAAAACCCGTCTGTAGTAACAAATTCTGTAGTAACAAATGAGGAAAGAAACCCCGGTCAATCGATTCCTGTGAATCTTCCCGGACTCGATGTTAAAGAAGGCGTAACGCGAGTCGGCGATTTGGATACATATCTAAAAATCCTAAATTCCTTTTTCGACGATCATAAAAATATCGTGGAGCTACTTGCGGGGATGATCAAAAAAAAGGATTTCAAAGCAGTAAGGATTAATGCCCATTCTTTGAAAGGAGCAGCAGGTAACCTTTCCGCCATTAATGTCAGTTCGGCGGCAAAAAAGCTGGAAGAAGCCGGTGAGAACAGAGATGATACCGAAATGTACCGTTTACTAGAAACGGTAGACGCTGCATTGAAGCAGGCAAGGGATTCTTTCGAAACGATCAAACCGCATACTGCTCCCCCCACAGCCATAGAGCGCAAGCATAAAACATCTGATTTGAAAAAGTTCGTTGAACTGTTGCCCAGACTGGATGAAAGGCTTCAAGAATGCAACCCGGTGGGAACGGAAGATTGTTTAGAAGAAATTAAATCTTGTCTGTCTTCAAATGATATTGAAAAGGAACTCAAAGTACTCGAGCAGCATATCGCCAATTACAATTTTGATGAGGCGAGAGAAGTACTATCCAAACTCACCGTCGAATGTAAAAACTTTTAAGAATTGGGTAACGGTTAATACCCATCCGATAAAAATGAATAAATGAGAGAACAAAGGGGTTGAAAATGATCAAAGATTTGAGAAAATGCAAAGTTCTTCTTGTGGATGATGCCAAGATAAATATCGACGTTCTCATCAAGGCCCTCGGCAACGAGCATAGACTGGCTGTTGCTATGGACGGGAAAAAAGCGCTGGAATACGCTGGGAATAATTCACTGGATCTGATTCTCTTGGATATCATGATGCCCGAAATGGACGGTTTTGAAGTCTGTCGAAAACTCAAGGAAAATACCGATACTCGTGAAATTCCGGTTATTTTCATCACCGCCATGGATGACCCAAGCAAAAAGACAGAAGGATTTGAAATTGGAGCAGTGGATTACATCACCAAGCCGTTCGATGTCGTCGAAGTAAAAGCGCGGGTAAAGACACACCTTAGACTCAAACTTTCACAGGAAGCGTTGCAAAAACAGAACACCATCCTGGAAGAGAAGGTTAAAGAGCGCACCAAGGAACTCGCTGATTTGCAGCGTGAGATTCTTGAGCGATTGGGCCTCGCCGCCGATCATCGTGATGAGGAAACCGGACAGCATATTAAGCGGATGAGTGAGTATTGTCGCCTACTTGGAAGCACTGCCGGACTTTCTGAGGCCGAGAATACGATTCTCTATGAGGCAAGCACCATGCATGATGTGGGTAAGATAGGGATTTCGGATGCGATTCTCCTGAAACCGGGCAAGCTGACCCGGGAAGAGTTCGCGACAATGAAATCTCACACCGTCATCGGAGCAAAAATATTATCGGGAAGCAAATCCAGTTTTCTTCAGATGGCCGCGACCATATCCTTGACACATCATGAAAAGTGGGACGGTACGGGGTATCCAAATGGGCTTAAAGGAGAAGATATCCCGATGGTTGGTCGAATCACCTGTATATGCGATGTCTTCGATGCACTCATATCGGAGCGTCCCTACAAAAAACCTTGGCCCATAGAGAAAGCGTTTGAGGAAATTGGTGCGGGTAGTGGGTCACATTTCGACCCTGTATTAGTGGAATGTTTCTTGAAGAGGGAGTCTGAATTAAGACAAATAACAAAAATGTTGGGGTTGGATTAGTTTTGGCTGAAAATCGGAACAATCTCTTTAAGGTAATTCGGTAACATATTGTGGGCTTCTGTGGGAGATAAGGGGGGTTTTCTCCTATCGATTCGCAAATTCGTGCCCTTTTCCTTTAAATGTGAAAACTTAACAGGATCCTGTTTTTCAGACAGTGTATTTCCCGCCTCATCGGTAAAAGGAATGATAATCGGCCCATCACTATCCAGTACAAAAGCAATTTGGCCATTAAGAAGGTACACGCAGCTTCCGGATGGATATACGCCAACAGTATTTACAAAACTCTGAAGGATGATTTTTAACACCGCATCATCGATTTTAGCATATTTTCTGAACACTTCAGTCACGACTAACACTGGATTGAAAGCATCATTATAGGACCGTTTCGACGTCATCGCGTCATACATATCGGCTAACTTACATATCTTCACATACGGTGGAATCTCTATCGGTAACTTAGAGGTTGGATAGGCTCTCTCTTCGTCATTAAAAAGAGGGCCATGATGATACAAAACAACGTTTCTAATCGTGGGATCATCA
>JAHEHB010000248.1:0-1996 GCA_024644775.1 Deltaproteobacteria bacterium | reverse complement strand
CCCATTTTATAACTATGGCCTTTTATCGTGTCAAACTCCTTCGCAGTCAACTTCCCTTTCTTATTCAAAACGTTTTCAGGTACTAAAACCTTACCAATATCGTGCAAAAAATACCCGACTGCGATTTCCCTCAATTCCTCAGGATAATAATGAATATACGATATTGAATTGTCACTCACGTCGAAAGCGGCATCTTGAAATGCGACATTATTTAAATGTCTATTGATCAGGCTACCGATTATATCGTTAAACCTGTGCAACGTCGCTGTACCACAAGTGCAAACATTGACCGCATGATTATATAAGTAATCGTCGTATGAAAATATATCTTTTGTTAGCGATGTATAGGCATTCGTATTTCTAGACAAATAGATGAAAATTTCGTCGATTGTAGCTTCAATGATTTGCTGTTCGAAATTACCCCCGGTTTTTTTGATTGCATCAATTACCGTTTTTATGTTTTTTCTTGCCTTTTGATGAAGCGCTTCAGCTTCCACCAATTGCTGTTTCTTTCTTTCGATTACATCTTTTATGTCGGATATACTCAAATCCTTTTTAGGTTCTTGAGGAATATTTGAACGACCATACATTTGCAATAAATTACCGTTTCGATCCCATATCCCACCATCATTATCATAATCAATGGGCACCTCCGACAGTCCGTTTTTTTTCAGAATTAAAAGCGTATTAACACTTTTCACGAGAACATCTTTTTCTAATAATAGTACGCCGCTGGAGCTTAATACATCGACTCCTGTTTTTACTGCATATCCTTTTGTTATTTTTTCAATAAGATTATCGATACTTAAATTATTTCCCATGCTTTTCCTTGTATCCAATTAAATTAGACAAGATTAAATGTTTTCAAATAGTTACAGTCACCTTCAACACAACCACGGTGTCATGTAAGACCAAAGCTAACCCCCCCTGTCGGAGATTTCGCCCGTATGGCGGGGGCTCTGGGTGGCATTGGTCTGATTTAATCTGATGTATGAACGTAGCACCGATCATGCCAAATCAGAAACACGCCCTATCAGTAAGCCTGGCGAGGGTCTCATAAAAGGCCGAAACCATTAGAATTACCAAACCAGATCAAGAACCGAATATTGAATCGAGGTGTTATAGCGTCAAATTTTTGGCACCACCGACATATTATTTAAGTTTGTTTTGAAAGTTACCGATTATTATTTAAGAATATCCTTTACAAATTTATCACGTGAACAATGAGGGAATATTTGGTGTCTTCAATCACGAAGAGTCAAATAGGGAACTATTACGCGTCCACCTGTTTTTCTTGCGAAAATGTACACAAACAAAATCATGGTTCCGATACGAAAAGGATTGCACCTGAGGATACCCCTACCGATAAAATCGATATTTCCGATGAAGCGCGTAATCTATTGAATAATTTACAAAAGGAAAAAGGACGGCTTTTTAATACGGAAGATCTCACCCAACAGGAACAGAAAGAGGTCGAGAAGTTAAAACGTCGTGACACGAAAGTGAAAGCACATGAAATGGCGCACGTGGCTGCAGGAGGTGGTGTCGTCAATGGAGGTGCGCACTATGAATATCAATTGGGGCCGGATGGAAAGCGATACGCTGTCGGGGGACAAGTTAATATCGATGTCTCTTCTGAAGACAATCCCGAAGCCACAGTTCGTAAAATGCAACAGGTCAAGAAAGCCGCCCTGGCTCCGGCAGAACCCTCTGCGACCGATCGGGCGGTGGCCGCAAAAGCGGCACGAATCGAAACAGAAGCAAGAGCTGAAATGAGAGAAGAACAAGCCGATGAAACCAAGGACCGCGAGCAGAAAGAAAATACGGGATCCGAGCAGAACGATGTCGCTCCTGAAACGACAACCGACACTTCAGGTGGAGCGACTACTTTGTGACAAGATACCGGGTTTTAAATCCATACATCCCGGTAAACGCCGCGTAAATCCATTTCAAACTCAAGGCCTTCAATCGGTGGGCGCCCATAGTGCCACCGTAT
>JAHEHB010000616.1 GCA_024644775.1 Deltaproteobacteria bacterium | reverse complement strand
CCGGACGTCCAACCTTCCCGTCACTGCCATCACCCCCACACCTGTGAATTTTGGGATCACTGTACAAGTAATGTGCCCAAGAATTGGATATTCGAGCTGTCCGGAATTCGGCAGGAGCGATTCAAAGAACTGACTGCAAGGAGTGTTCTTACCATAGATGAAATCCCGGGCACCTTTCCTTTAACGGAGATTCAACAGCGCATTCGCGACTGTGTCATTGAGTCCCGGGAATATATTGCCCCAGGTTTGTACGATGGCCTTACCGATATAAAATTCCCGGTACATTTTCTCGATTTCGAAACGATAATGCCAGCCATTCCCCGTTATGTAGGGACAAGGCCTTATCAAACCATACCGTTTCAGTGGTCCAATCACACCCTTTACCCCGATGGGAAAATCGAACACAGAGACTTTCTTTGCGATCAGAACATTGATCCCAGAAAGGATTTCACGCAATCGCTCCTTGATGTATTGGGAGAGGAAGGCACAATTTTTATTTATACAACATATGAACAGCGAATTCTGCGCGAATTAGCGGAGCAGCTACAGCAGTATGCCGGTGAATTGAGCAGGATTCACAGTCGATTCATCGATTTGTGCGCCTTGATAAAAAACCATTATTATAACCCGGCGTTTCATGGATCCTTTTCACTCAAATCTGTACTTCCGACCCTCGTACCGGAAATGGACTACCAGAACTTGGCAATCCAGGAAGGTGGTATGGCATCCTTGGAATACCTGCGCATGATCGATCCAAAAACGCCAGCTGCGGAAAAGAAAAAAATCCGCAACAACCTGCTGGCCTATTGCAGCCAGGATACCCTGGCTATGGTCAAAATTAGGGATGAGCTTACTAGTAGAGAATTTGGAGAAAATAATGAGCATTTGTAATGGCATTAACGAAATAATCGATAATCACCTTGAGGTTGAGGATATTGGCAGATCACCACATTTCGCGCATAAAACCAGCTGTTTACGACTTAGCAAAGGGCCGCCAGCAGGTGTTGATGTTGGGCAGATGATTTCTGAAATGTTGGCGTGCTTAGAAAAAAACTGGGGAAAATCTCCACGACGGAAATATGCCGATCCATCAAATGAAAATTGGCGCTTCAAAAAACAACTGCATATCTCATCAAAAAACACCAGCCCAGAGAAGCTTGTGGAAAAGGGAATTATTCATATTTCATCTAAAAATTTGGTTAACCAAGTACCTACAGCCTCTGGGCTGTGGGATCACAAAAGCGACAGGCATAGAAATGTTGACCTTGTTCATCGTTTAGGCCCAAAAGAATTTGAGTTCATTGAACTTAAAATCGAAAGCGATACCCCACTAAAGGCCAGTATGGAAATTTTACTATATGGGATACTTTATATTTTCTCTCGCAGACTATATGATGAATCTGTGAAACAAAATAAGGAGCTTTTGCAAGCCGAAAAAGTTCACTTACGCGTTCTTGCTCCATTATCCTATTATGCACCTTATGATATAGCTTGGCTGGAGATGGCGATTGATTCCGGTCTCAGATCTTTTTTATCTACTCTCGATAATGTTGGTTTTGATATGGACTTTCTTTTCGAGGCCTTCCCTGAAAATTTTGATACTCAGAAAAAGCCCTCAAAATGGCTTGATGAATTTTATCAAAAGTCTCCTATATGGGGTAATGAATTCAAGACAAAATAGTTAATGAAATGAGGTTAATCATTCATCGAGATGCACACCAGGTCGGAGGCAGTTGTGTCGAACTCGGATTTCAAGACACAACTATTTTATTGGATTTAGGGCTTCCACTTGACTGTGATTTAAGCGATGGACCGGATTCCCACCTGCCACAGCCTTTATTTGAAAGCATTTTAAACAAAAAGAAAAAAGTTTAAGCTGTCATCCTGTCTCACGCTCATCTTGATCATTACGGCTTGGCCGCACACCTGCCACGGGATATGCCGGTGTTGCGGAAGCTGCGTCTCACACGGATTTCGGTCTATCAACTGTCCGGGTGCCCTCGAACCAGAGACCGTTCTGATTAGTCCGCAGGGCTTCGGCCCGGCAAGGAACATTGTCGCCTTCACAGGCGGGGACATTACCTGCTGTCCCGAGTTTTACGAGGAATGCACGCGACTCATCAAAACCCAAACCAGCCTTTGGGTCCTAATTGAAACAAATGGATACGGCCTAACACCCCAAAACCTTGGTCGTCTCCAGGCTTCAGGTGTGGATGCCTTCTGGTTGGATATAAAGGCCCACAATGCCAAGAAACACAGGTGGTTGACAGGATGTTCTAACAAGCATATCTTAGAACTTCCTGAACAAATTCTCAAGCGGGGCTTTACCCTGGAAGTTTTGTCTCTCTATATTCCTAACCTTGTAGAAAGCGATGAACTGGAAAAAATTGCCCGGGATCTATCAGCGGTTGAACCAACGATCCCCTTTACCATCCTGGCCTTTTTCCCGGAACATCAGATGAAAGACTTCCGAAGACCCCATACGAAAGAAATGGTTGAAGCTTACACGAAAGTGAA
>JAHEHB010000615.1 GCA_024644775.1 Deltaproteobacteria bacterium | reverse complement strand
CCTCGCCCTTGGCATCACCGGCGTTGCGATGGCCAGCTCGGTCGAGCCCGCGCCGCCGGCACAAGGTGTTTCGAACGATAACTGCCTGGCGTGCCATGGGACGCCTTCGATGCAGACCGAACTCCCTTCGGGCGAGCCCCTCGGCCTGACCATCGATCCGGTGCTATACTTCACATCTTCCCATGGCCGCGCCGGGTACGCCTGCGTCCAGTGTCACGAAGATATTCGCGAGTTCCCCCATCCGGAAAACACAGCCTCCTCCCTGCGGGATTACCGGCTGGAAAACTACACAATCTGCCAGAAATGCCACATGGACATGTATGAAACCTCGCTGGATGGTGTCCATGACCGGGCGCTGGCGGGAGGCAATGAAGAAGCAGCCGTCTGCACAGACTGTCATAACCCGCACAACACCCAGCCTCCCAGTGTACCGCGCAGCCGAATACCAACGACTTGTGAGCGCTGCCACTCTGAGATCGTTGCCCGCTATCGTGAAAGCGTACATGGCGCAGCCCTGATCGGTGAAGGCAATCCGGACGTGCCGACCTGCACCGATTGCCATGGTGTTCACAATTCAGTAGGCCCCTCCAGCGACAACTCTTTCCATCTATTCTCGCCGGACATCTGCGCGCAATGCCACGCGGATACCGCGCTTATGGAAAGATACGATGTCAGTACTGATGTGTTCGAGTCCTACATAACAGATTTTCACGGAACAACCGTCGTTCTCTTCGAAAAGATCGCACCCGACCAGGAAACTAACAAACCGGTCTGCATTGATTGTCACGGGGTCCATGATATGAAATCCGTCGACGATCCTGAAAGCACCGTTATTAAAGAGAACCTGCTGGGGACCTGTCAAAAATGCCATCCGGACGCCACGACCAATTTTCCGGATTCATGGCTGAGTCACTACGTTCCCAGCCTCGAGAACGCCACGCTGGTTTACTATGTCAATCTTTTTTACCAGATCATCATCCCCGGCGTCGTCGGTGGTATGGCCGTATTTGTCGTCCTCGACGGGACCAAACGGATACGCGATCGCCGTAAGGAGAATCAAGAATGAGTGAGACCCGCCGCTACTTGCGTTTTACGGTCTCAGACCGCATCGAACACTGGACCCAGATGGCCAGCTTTACCATTCTGGGTTTCACCGGCCTGGTCCAAAAATATGCCACGGCCAGCATATCCATAGGCTCCATCCGTATTCTGGGGGGCATTGAAAACGTCCGGATCATCCACCGCACGGCGGCAGTCATCATGATGGTCGCCGTGGTTTACCATATCGGCGGATTAATCTACCGCCTCTATGTCCGCCGGGCACGCCCGACGATCTTACCTGGACTGAATGACGCCAAAGCTGCCTGGCAGGCTGTGAAATACAACCTGGGACTAAATAAAAGGAAACCGCAGCAAGGGCGTTTTACCTTTGAGGAAAAAGCCGAATATTGGGCGTTTGTCTGGGGGACCGCGGTGATGGCAATCACCGGGTTTATGATGTGGAACCCCATCGCAACGGCCCGCTTCCTCCCCGGAGACTTTATCCCCGCAGCCAAAGCGGCTCATGGCGGGGAAGCACTGCTGGCAGTATTGGCGATCATTGTCTGGCACCTCTACGGGGTCCATATCAAACATTTCAACAAAAGTATGTTCACCGGTTATATCTCCGAACATGAGATGATCGAGGAACACCCGCTTGAATTGGCAGACATCAAAGCCGGCATTGCCGAACGGCCGCTGGACCCAATTGAAGTACAAAAACGCCGGCGGATCTTTTTCCCGGCCTACGGCCTCATCGGTGGTGTGCTCCTCATCGGGATTTACGCCTTTGTTTCTATTGAAGAGACTGCCATCACCACAATCCCTCCGGCGGAACAGGTCGTCGTCTTTTCACCGCTCACACCGACCCCGCTCCCCACTGCCCTTCCTACCCAACCGCCTCCAGAGGTCACATCCGTAACCTGGGAGGGCGGTTTGGCTGACTCCTTCGCACAGAAGTGCGGCACCTGCCATTCCAGCGCTGCAACCCTCGGCGGCCTGGACATGAGCACTTATGAAGGAATCCTGGCCGGCGGTATTTCTGGCGTCGTAGTGATCAGCGGCGATCCGGACGGCAGTCCCCTGATTGTCATCCAATCACGTGGGGACCACCCGGGCCAGTTCAGCGGAGAGGAATTGGCTTTGGTCCGTGAGTGGATCGAAGCCGGGATGCCCGAACAATAATCGGTAGATCACTGACCCCCGAGCGAGTAGAGGTTACTAGTCACTCCTTCTTGACAACTCATCTACCTTCAAAATAGGCATGTAGTATCTTGCGCGAATGGCTGCAAGATACTATTGCATTCTCAATTCTCCCAACAGCTACGTTTTGGAGTTGGTCAACATGAAACGAATCCGAGCCGCGATTAAAAACTTTTTCTTCCCTCCAGACGATACTGCACGCTGGTTAAAGATTCTCCCTTGCGCAGTCCTCGGGATTTTATCCCTGGTAGTACTTTTCTCCGGCGCGTACGCTTGGG
>JAHEHB010000247.1 GCA_024644775.1 Deltaproteobacteria bacterium | reverse complement strand
TTTTTGACGGCAGTTTTCGTTTCCATTATGCATTGTCTTCTTCGATCACAGCTTTGTGGCTGAGTCGAATTTTCCCGTCCTTTGTGATTTCCAGAACCTTAACCTTGAGATTATCTCCTTCCTTTACAACATCTGAAACCCGTCGGATTCGATGCGGGGCAAGCTGTGAGATGTGTACCAACCCGTCTGTACCCGGAAAAATTTCGACAAAGGCTCCAAAATCGGTGATTTTTTGAACGATTCCCTCGTATACACACCCGATTTCGGGTTCTTTTACGATTTCGTGAACCAGTTTTGTTGCCATATCCGCTTCTTCGCTGGACATGGCAAAGATTTTTACAATGCCTGAATCCTCGATTTCGATTCGGGTGTTGGTCTCACTCTGTATAGAGCGGATCACTTTGCCTCCCGGACCGATGACTTCCCGAATCTTATCGGGATTAATGTCGATGGACGTAATCTTGGGCGCATAAAGAGAAATCTCCGTACGGGGCTCTTTTAGAGTTTCTAACATCTTATCAAGAATAAAAATTCGTCCGACCCGGGCCTGTTCAAGTGCCTTCTCCAGGATTTCTTTTGACAGCTCATGGATCTTAATGTCCATCTGTATGGCGGTAATACCGTCTTTTGTTCCTGCAATTTTAAAATCCATATCCCCGGTATGGTCTTCATCACCGAGAATATCGGAAAGTATCACCACCTGGTCTCCTTCTTTGACGAGTCCCATGGCAATCCCAGAAACCGGAGCGGTTATGGGAACACCGCCATCCATCATCGCCAAAGTACCCGCACAGACGGTCGCCATAGACGAGGACCCGTTGGATTCAAAGACCTCGGATACGATCCGTATGGTGTAGTCAAAAACATCCTTGGGGGGCAGTACCTGTGCCAACGCTCGCGTGGAAAGCCCTCCGTGACCGATATCTCTTCGGCTGGGACCTCCCAGCCGTCTAACTTCGCCAACAGAAAAGGGCGGAAAATTATAATGAAGCATAAATGGTCTAAATTCATCACCCTGGAGTGTTTCCACGCGTTGCTCATCCGGGCCGGAACCAAGCGTCAAAACACCCAACACCTGGGTTTCCCCCCGTGTAAACAATGCGCTTCCATGAGGTCTGGGGAGCATACTGATTTCGCACGTGATGGGGCGAATTTCATCAAATTTTCTGCTGTCAATACGTCGCTCCTCTTTAAGGACGAGATCCCGACAAATTTTTTTCTGCAAATCGTTTAAAATAGCATAAACTTCACTCCCCCGATCTGCGTATTCTTCACCCAAGGATTCGCATATTTCCGATTTAATTTGGCGAATTGCGGTCTCACGCTCTTTTTTGGCGGGAACGAGAACCGCTTCACGTAATCGGGTAGCGGCTTCGGAATGAATTTTTTGGACAAGCATCTCATCTTGTTCAGGAGGTGTATAGGAACGTTTTGGGACCCCAATAACTTCCTTAAGCTTGGTCTGAATATCAATAAGCGGCTGCATCGCCTCATGACCGAAAAATATGGCGTCTAACATATCCGACTCGCTGACCATCTTGCCGGCGCCTTCCACCATGACGACACCCGTTTTGGAACCTGCAACGATAATGTTCAGATCGGATGCCGCATATTCATTAATCGTTGGGTTGATCTTTAGATTACCATCGATTCGGCTGACGCGGACACTTGCAATGGGACCTGCAAACGGTATGTCGGAAATTTCAAGAGCGGCCGATGTGCCGATCATCGCCATGATATCCGGATCGTTTTCTTGATCCATGGACAACACGGTTGCAATTACCTGTGTTTCATAAGAATATTTATTTGGAAAAAGTGGGCGAATCGGGCGATCGATCAAACGGGCGGTTAAAGTTTCTTTTTCGCTGGGTCGACCGATTTCGCGTCTAAAATAATTGCCAGGAATCCGGCCGGCTGCATAGATTTTTTCCTGATATTCCACAGATAAGGGTAAAAAACCAGCATCGGCCTTTGGTTCTTGGGCAGAGACCACTGTAACCAGTACAATGGTTTCCGCATATTGGACAAGCACAGAACCGGAAGCCTGTTTGGCAATTTTTCCGGCTTGAATCTTTAGGGATTTACCCCCAATTTCCGCGTTGAATGATATTTCCACAATCTTCTCCTAAACGATGGATCCGTGTTGGCAGGGGCCATCACCGATTCCAAATACTTTGTTAAAGACACGATATATCCGAATAAACGCAGTGTCGTGGTACACGGCAATGCTACCGTCTCAAACCGAGGGCTTCGATAATTGTCCGATATCGTTTTACATCCTTGCTTTTGACATAGTTCAAAAGTCTTCGGCGCCTACCCACGAGCATCAACAACCCTCTCCTGGAATGATGATCCTTCTTGTGAATCTTCAAGTGTTCTGTGAGATACTGAATACGGTGCGTGAGCAGCCCCACTTGAACCTCTGGAGACCCCGTGTCGTTGTCGTGTAACTTGAATTGATCGATGAGCTCCTTTTTTTCTTCAGTCGATATGACCACTTTCTCTTCGCCTCCTCTTGCTAGGATTTACAGCTCTCTTGTTTACGTTTTTAATTTTATCCGCTTCCGCTTCTTGTTTCAGGCATTATTGGTGCCGCCTTGTTCGGCACTTAAAAAGAAAATTCTTGCATTCTTTGTCAAAATTTTATCTCACCACGAAGGTCACGAAGATTTCTTTGAATCTTTTCTTCGTGTTTTTTGCGCCTTTGTGGTTCATTCAACTACCTGTTTGGCCTCGGATCGTCCAGGTTAGGGTAAAGACAAACCATTAATGGAACACACAGCAATATTTGTATGTTCGACGTATCCTGTTCACATCCAATACTGCACACAATTTGTTCTTCTCATCAACAATTTTTATATAACCGGAAGCTTCCTGGCTCAAGTCGGATCGAAAATCCTTTTTGTTAAGTTCTTTACCGAAATTGATTTTTTCAACCATACCAGTATCCGCCATATAAAGCGGCATCCCTCGCAGCGCATCCGCCATACCGATGATCGAATCTTCTATCTTCTCTGATTTCGTAAAACCGTTAAGTCCTGGTAGCGGAATGGCTTCATCGATACTAAAACCGCTGCTTTTAACGCGTCTAAGCTCTTTGAGATGTCCCCCGCAACCTAGTGTTTTCCCAATGTCAGCACAAAGGGTACGGATATACGTACCCGCAGAACAACAAACCTCAAACCATATGAAAGGAAATTCGATTTGACTTACACGAATAGAGGAAATGAAAATTTCTCTTGCCGGTTTTTGGATGGGTTTTCCACTTCGCGCAAGCTTGTAAAGCGGGGTGCCTTGATGCTTTAGCGCAGAAATAATGGGTGGTTGCTGCAACGAAGCTCCCTCAAATTGTTTTATTACAGATCGTATGGTATCTTCAGAAAACCTCATGTTTTCAATCCTATCAGTCACCGCGCCGGTGGAATCCTGCGTATCGGTATCGACCCCCAGATGAAGAACCGCTTTGTAGATCTTTTTTCCATGCAAGAAAAAGCGTGCTAGCTTGGTTGCCTTATTGATGCAACACACCAGCACGCCGGTAGCAAATGGATCTAGCGTACCCGTATGCCCGGCTTTTCCTATTTTTAATGTACGCTTTAAAACGTTGACCACTTTAGCCGAACTAATATTGGCTGGTTTATCAATGACAATAACTCCGCTCAGTTCCTCCTGCATCCTTAGAATTTCTCGGCCAGAGTAAAGAGCCGACGCTTCAGATCCGATAAGGTCGTTTCAATGTTAAACCCTGCAGCGCTGAAATGGCCACCCCCGCCAAAAGAAACAGCAATGGCTCCCACGTCAATGGTACCGTCAGAGCGGAGACTCACATGGTACCGGTTTTGATGTCGTTCAGCACGTTTACCATTTGTCTGCTCTTGTATTAAAGCCGCAACCTTAATATCCTCAATTCCCCTGGCATAATTGATCAGACCATCTGCATCCTGAGGTTGTGTTCCGGTTTCATCAAGCATATTCTGGCTGAGGATCATCATTGAAAGTTTGCCATTCTTGGATATTTCGATGGAATCAAGGGCCAAGTTCAGCAGTTTGATGCGCCCCAATGAATAGGTTCCGTAAACGTGTTGGGCAATTTGGTAAGGATTCACCCCGCAGGAAACCATTTCTTCGCAAATGGCAAAGGCCGTCCGATTGGTGTTGGAGAAGCGAAAAGATCCTGTATCGGTTAGAATACCGGTGTATATGGCGGTTGCCATCGGTTTGGTAATGGGAACGTCTACATCCTTAATGATGTGATATATGATTTCTGATGTCGCACATGCATCGGCGTCGATACGTTGAAGATCACCGAATCCTTTATTGGTGCTGTGATGATCGATATTTATAACGACCGGAAGCTGGTAAACCGTATTCACTCCACGACCGATTCGATCCAGATCACCACAATCCAAAACAACTGCCGTGTCGTAGGAGGCGGTTTTATCAAGGTTTCCCACAACTCTGTCTACAGACGGCAGAAAGCGGTATACTGCCGGTATGGAACTCTCATTGTATAACGTCGTATTCTTATTCATGGCATCGAGGCAGAGTCCCAGTGCGATTAAAGAACCAATGGCATCCCCATCCGGATTCGTGTGAGATACAAGTAATACATTTTTACTCCGTTTCAACTGTTGTGTTATCGGATCCATTATCTTCTTTTATAGAGGCGAGCAGTTTATCAATGTGAGTGCCGTAGTCGAACGACTCATCAAGAAAAAATTTAAGATCCGGCATATATCGCAATTTGATCTGGCTTGCAATCGACCGTTTTAAAAAACCAACCGCATGTTTAAAACCTTCAGCCGTTTCCTGCCGGCTCTTTTCATCTCCCGATGTTGTGTAATAGATTTTTGCGATTTTCAAATCCGCAGACATCTTAACGGCAGAGATGGTCGTTTTTACAAGCCGAGGATCATTGATGTGTTTTCTTAATATGTCGGACAAGACTTGTTGAATGAGTTCACCAACCCTGACCGATCGTGGAAAAGATTTCATAAATTGATGATCTCCGATTCTGTATCGATGATTTCGGCTAACCCCAATGAATCAACAAAATTGAACGCCTTGTCCACCTTTGAATTGATTGTTCTGCGATTGTTACCGACTAACGCAAATCCGATCTCTGCCCGTTGATGGACATCATTGGATCCGATTTCTGCCACCGATGCATTAAAGTGATTTCGCATTTGACCGACGATGGATTTAACGACCTTTCTCTTTCCTTTCAGAGAATGACAATCATACAGTCTGAATGTGATGATACCGAGACCGACAACCATTTTTAATTCCGAGTTCCTAAGCTTCCAGTTCAGGCCTGATTTCTTCCAGATAATAGCACTCGAGAATGTCACCTGTCTTTACATCATTGTAGTTTTCGATCCCAATACCGCATTCGTAGCCGCTAAGGACTTCTTTGGCGTCATCCTTGAATCGTCGTAAGGAACTGATTTTGCCCTCATAACCAACAATACCGTCCCGAACCACCCTTATCTGACCTCCACGCTCAACCTTTCCGTCTGTTACATAACACCCGGCGACGGCACCTACTTTCGGGATATGGAATACCTCACGAACTTCCGCCCTTCCTAAGATTCTTTCCTCAAATGTTGACGCCATCATACCAACTATCGCATCTCGCACATCCTTGATGACCTCATAAATGATGTTATAAAAACGCATATCAACGTTTTCTTCGGTAACGAGCTCCTGAACTTTGGGGGTCGGCCGGACATTAAAACCGATGATAATCGCATTAGACACGGCGGCCAGTGAAACATCGGATTCTGTAACGGTTCCCGTGGCAGCGTGTACGACATTGATGTTTATTTCTTCGTTGGAAAGCTTTGTTAGAGAGTCTTTAAGTGCTTCAATGGATCCGTTTACATCGGCTTTGATGATGATATTGAGATCTTTGATTTCCCCATCCTTTAGGTTCTCATAAAGCTTTTCAAGACTCAATCGACTGGTTCTAGCAAGCTCTTTTGATCGCTGCTTCTGTATCCGATGCAGGCTAACTTGTTTTGCACTCCTTTCTTCTTCCAGTGTAACCATTTCATCCCCGGCCATGGGTACCCCGGAGAGCCCCAGAACCTCAACCGGCATGGAAGGTCCAGCCTCTTGAACCTGTTCGCCTCGGTCGTTTAACATGGCACGAACTTTCCCATATTGAATACCGCAAACCACCGCCTCCCCGGTTCGTAAAGTGCCTTCTCGAACAAGAACGCTAGCCACCGGACCTCTGCCGGCATCCAACTTGGCTTCAATCACATGGCCAATCGCAAGCTTGGAAGGATTCGCTTTAAGTTCCAAAATCTCAGCTTGAAGTGAGATCAGCTCAAGAAGGTCATCAAGTCCTTCGTGCGTATTTGCTGAAACCTTTACACATATCGTATCACCGCCCCAATCCTCAGGAACCAGCCCCTGATCAGCCAATTCGCGCTGTACCCTTTCAGGATCGGCATTTGCTTTATCTATCTTGTTGATCGCAACAATAATCGGCACACTCGCCGCTTTGGCATGATTGATCGCTTCAAGGGTCTGAGGCATGACACCATCGTCGGCGGCTACAATTAAAACGACAATATCCGTCACCTGTGCCCCTCGTGATCGCATTGCAGTGAATGCTTCGTGTCCCGGTGTATCCAGAAAGACAATCTGGCCTTTATCGGTAGACACATGGTAGGCTCCAATGTGCTGTGTGATTCCTCCAGCTTCTCCCTCAGTTACTCTCGTTTTTCGAATCACATCTAGAAGGGATGTTTTGCCATGATCCACATGCCCCATGATGGTTACGACTGGAGGTCTTTCAGTCAGTTTTTCAGGTTCATCTTCGACTATCCTAATAAGCGTTTTTTCTTCAAACGATGCCTTTTCGACTTCATACTCGAATTCAGCCGCAACAAGCGTGGCTGTCTCAAAATCGATCGTCTGATTAACCGTTGCCATCACACCCATTGCCATAAGTTTTGCAATCATCTCGTTCGCTTTAATTCCCATGCGTTTTGCCAATTCAGCCAAAACAATGGTATCGTCTATTTTGATTCTGCGCTTGATGGCCTTTGGCGTCGTAATTTGAGGTTTCAGAGCTTTGGCAACCGCAACCTTTGCACCCTTTCGGGCCTTACGTGTCCGTTTTGGGATATTGGCGTAGAGGTCTTCCCCTTCGATGACCTCTTTTCTTCGAAAGGAAATTTTCTTTTTGAAGAACTTGGCATCTTTTACGTCCGCTTCTTCTTTCTTTTTCCCTTTCTTTTTCTTTTTGTCTTTTGAAGGCTCCTCAGTAGCGGGCGAAATCGCCTCCGGAACGGCTTTTTCAGGAACCGGAAATTTCTCTACTCTTGCCGTCTCTTTTTTTTCAACGACCTTTTCAGGCTCCGGTGCCTCAACTTTGGGCCTTACGGGAAGATTGATGATTTTTGCAGGGATTTCCCTCTTATCTCTTCTCTTTTTGACGGGCTTCGGTTTTTCTTCAGAGACAGGCGTTTTGGTTTCGGGAGCAGCTTCCTCTTTTATCGTCGTTTTTTCAGCTTCAACCGGTTTATCGGCCTCTTCTGCAAAAATCTCTGAGGCAGACGGGTCAAATGGTTCGGATGGTTCGGCTTTCTCTTCTGATTCTACCTGATTGGTGACTTCTTCCATTTTGGCTTGCACGTCTTCTGTTTCCGTTACAGCTTCTTTTTCATCTGGTTCGTCGAGTTCATCCGGGGCTTTTACAGTTGTTTCCTCGGCGGCTTCCATAGTTTCTGGGACGGTTGCTGACTCTGTCACCTCCACCCGTTCGACCTCGACGCGTTTTCTCCGTCTTCGAATGACCGTCGGTTTTACGCGGGTTACTTCGAGCATATCGGTTTTTTTACCAAAGATAGTCCCTTTAATCTTTGCAACGACTTCTTCCTCCAATGAGCTCATGTGGCTTTTGATAGGAATATCCATCGCAACGATTTTTTCGAGAAGCTCCTTGTTATTCAGATTTAGATCTCTGGCAAGCTCATATACTCTGATCTTCGCCATTCATCCCCCTTTTGTTACCCGTTTTCAATCGAGGTTATTACAGCTTTATCAACACGTTTGGGTGGTGTTAGATTTTCTCCTCTTCCTTCGGTTGGTCAGCCCCCTCGATTTCTTGTTCTTTTTCGT
>JAHEHB010000246.1 GCA_024644775.1 Deltaproteobacteria bacterium | reverse complement strand
ACGGGACATTTTGAGTCGGATTATTTACGGCGCACGGGTGTCCTTGCTGGTAGGATTCATCTCAATCGGTCTGGCTTGTCTGTCAGGCGTCCCGTTGGGTTTAATTGCCGGTTATAAAGGTGGAACTACCGACGCATTGATTATGCGTCTTCTTGATGCGTTGCTCGCTTTTCCGGCAATTCTCCTGGCGATTGCTTTAATGGCAGTTTTGGGGCCCTCTTTGCAGAATGCGATGATCGCCATCGGGATCATTTATACGCCGACCTTTGCCCGCATTACAAGAAGCAGCGTTCTCTCATTGCGGGAGATAGAGTTTGTCGAGGCGAGTCGGGCCGGTGGGGCCGGTGATTTTTATCTTCTGTTTCGAATCATCCTGCCTAATTGCCTTTCGCCGATTATCGTTCAGTCATCGTTAGGCGTCGGCTACGCTATTCTCGTAGAAGCTGCCCTGAGTTTTCTAGGACTGGGGGTACAGCCTCCCTACGCTTCCTGGGGTTCCATGCTTTACTACGGCCGAACCCTGCTGGGTATTGCCCCGTGGTTTACAACTTTCCCGGGAATAGCGATTTTCTTCACTGTGCTCGGGCTTAATTTCCTTGGCGATGGGCTGCGCGAGGTGATGGATCCGAGACAAAACTCGACCCCTAGATAAACACAAATAGATAAACGCTGAAAAAGGGCGTAACTGAATCGTTGAGAGGAGGTGAGGATAATGTAGCTTACCTTTAAAATGCCACGAAATAGGACTGTTTGGACTGGCGAATACCGAAAACATGGAAAACAATTGTAAGGGAGGTATAAAATGAAAAATTCAGAAACGTTGCTCAAACTGTTGGAGGAAAAAGGGGTTACGATTAGCCGACGTGAGCTGCTCAAGTTAACCGCAACGACAGGGTTGAGTTTGTCGGCTATTGCTGCTCTGGGTGGGGTGCGATTGCCGCGCGCTGAAGCTGCCAGCGGACCCGCAGGCGGAGGTAAAGGCGGTACGGTCAAGATCGACATGTATACCGATATCCAAAAACTTGATCCGCATCAAATCACCGCTTGGAACGATTACGCCATCTTTGAATCTCTTTTCAGCGGATTGACGGCCCTGGACGACCGAATGGAGCCGCATCCGGACCTGGCAGTGTCCTGGGATATTCCCAATCCCACCACTTATGTATTCCATCTTCGCCGCGGCGTTAAGTTTCACAACGGACGGGAATTCAAGGCCAGTGACGTCAAGTTCTCCTTTGAACGGATCTTGGGCATGCAGCGAAAGTGCAAGTGGTATACGCTGATTATCGATATTGACAAAATGGATATCACGGATGACTACACGATCAAAATCACCTTAAAACAGCCCAACGCGCCTTTCATCAGTAATCTGGCATACGCACCGATCGTGGCACAGGAGAACATTGAAAAAATCGAGACCGAACCCATCGGTACAGGACCCTTTAAGTTTGTTGAGCGGGTACCCAATTCCCACGTCAAGATGATTAAGAATGAGGCTTTTTATATCGAAGGCCAGCCGATGGTGGAAGAGATCATGTGGATTCCGACGCCGGAGCCGTCAACTTTGATGGCGAACCTGCAGACCGGCAATGCACATATCGGCTACCGGGTGGAGAAACAGTATATGCCGCAATTACGACAATCACCGTCCATAAAGATATACGAACCTCAAGGGATTACCAGCTACGATTGGATATTAATCCGGCATCTTACTCCGTTGACCAACAAGAAGCTTCGCCAGGCACTCTCCTATTTGATCGATCGTAAGTCCATACTCAGAGCGGTCTACTTTGGATCGGGTGACCCGGGCGCGAATCCCTTCCCGCCGGGGCACTGGGCGCGTACCGAGATATCGGAACCTGACTTCGACATCGAAAAAGCAAAAAAACTGTTACACGAAGCCGGATTTCCAAACGGGCTCGATTTAGACTGGACGGCCATGAATTTCTCCTCTACGGTAAAAATTGCCGAAATCTGCCAGGCCAACTTCAAAAAAGCCGGTATCAACATCAAGATTACACAAATGGAATTTGCTACCTGGATACAGAAGGTCTATTATAAAAGAGAGTTCCAGTTAGCTCAGACCACCATGTTAAGGGAGTACGATCCTGACAATCTAATCTCCAGTGTAATCGGCAAAGGCGGGCAGAACAATCCGGGTGTTTACGAGAATCCTCGAATCGAGGAATTGTTGAAGAAAGGACGCGCGGAGTTAGACAGAGAAAAGAGAAAAGCGATCTACAAGGAAATGGCGGAGATCGTCGTCGAAGATGTTCCCGGCATCAAGATACAAACCAATCCCTACATCTGGATTAGTAGTAAGAAACTAGAGGGCTTTGCGATCAATGGCCAGAGTCGACCCACCATTGCTCTGCGCACCATGCACTTGAAGGGCTAAAGACCGACACACCGCGATATTGCCCGGGTGTCGGTATGGCTTGGCTCGAGCAGGATATGGAATGAACAAGGGGTGATGCACCAATTGGAATGATGGAAAATTGGAATGATGGGTAAAACGATTTCTACCGCTCTTATTACTTTTCATTTCACGGGGACTGGTATTCCATCATTCCATTATTCCATGTTGTACCGCAAGAAATGGATGCAAAACAATACTAATATCAATTGCTTGGGTGCTATTTCATGTGCTGGAACATGTTGCGAATCACTTAGGACACGCTCAGGTGACACGGCAAGTGTGGGAACAACGTTCTAAGGAATAGGGGGTCGGAGATCATGTAACGGAGACAGCCTGCCTATTTGGTTCTTTGATGTCATGATCGATCATTTTTGCAGGAAGTTCGGGTTTGCGTGAAAGGGTTCGCCGGCGAAATGGGGCAGACAGCAACTTCCAGATGTCGGATTTCTTCATATATTTACTAAAGGTGCGTACCAGTCGATAGGTTCGAATCGGACGTCTAAAGATACGATGAACAAAGAGCCATGCAATCCCCTTCATCCGCGCCTGGTTCACGACTTCACTCGGTAATATCGTCGGATCGATGTCGGAGCACTTGAACCATTTATGCCAATCTCGCTCATCATCGATGATCCCGCGGTCGATGTATTCATGCCACAAGGGAGTACCCCGATAGACACACAAACGATTAAAACTAAATGTATCCAGCTCCAGCCGTGCCGCAAACCGAAAACTTTCCATTATTTCTGCTTCAGTCTCGCCGGGCGAACCAACCAAGAAGAATCCGTGGGTTCTCTCAATCCCATTTCGCTTGGCTTTGC
Organism: Deltaproteobacteria bacterium; assembly: GCA_024644775.1. Next base: position 4,934 of record JAHEHB010000246.1, on the reverse strand, counting down.
TGACGGCGTATTCGATTTGCTCAATGGTCTGGTTTTTATTGAGCCGGTCGAGGATTTTCTGTGTACCGGCTTCGATGCCATAAGCCAGAAAGGTGCAGTTCGCCTTAACCATGAGCGGTAGCTGGTCAACGGCAACCGAATCGACCCGGCCCTCGCAGCCCCAACGGAACTTAAGACCCCGTTCGATTATGCCGTTGCAGATTGCAGTGATGTTTTTGCGTTTGAGCAGGAAATGGTCATCCGTAAGGTAGATCGAGCGGTAGCCGGCGTCATTGAGCTGTTGCATTTCTCCCAGAACGTGTTCAGCCGAGCGGTGCCGCCATTTGCCATTAAATAGAGAAGGTATGTCGCAATAAATACAGCCATATGGGCAGCCTCTTGACGTCTGTATCGTACAGAATTTATCGAGCGATAACACGGCGGGAACATCCAGAGGAAGTGATTCAATATAATCGATTGGCAGACTTTCCCGGTCAGGATAGGGAAACTTATTCAGATCACGGATAAGAGGGCGAGCCTCATTTTGTATGATCTCGTCACCCTTGCGCCATACCAAACCTGCCACATGGCCGGGATTATCGAGATTTTTGAGGAAATCAGGTAAAAGCTCCTCGCCTTCTCCGACTCCCACAAAGTCTACGTAACGGCAATCTTTTAAGATATGCATTGCATTCATTGAGGCGAAAACGCCACCCAAAATGATCGGCGTATTCGGTGCAACTATCTTGAGTCGTTTTGCCAAATTTTTAACCGGGGGATAGGTGGTCGTAGATAGAAATGAAAGTGCGATAACATCCGGTTGCTCCTCTTCGACAGCTTGAGCGATGTGCTGTGGCTTCATCTGCGGATGACAAGTGTCAAACATATGTACTCGGTAACCATGTTGACGCACCACGGGAGCAAGCGTTTCAATTCCCAAAGGCGGAAACGCCATAACCTTGACCCTTTTGTCGCCGGGCTTTGAACCTCCAAGTTCTTCCGGCAAAAATTGATAGTAGTCTTCATCTCTAACATACACCAAAAAGATATTCACAAATGAATCCTCGTCACATCGTTGCAATGAAAAAAACCGGCGAATTAAATATAAAGTAATCCGCCTTTCTGTTTTAACACACGGTGTATAGCATTAAAAAGAAATTGTTTCAATTGTTCATAAATTGAGATCCGACATTTTAGACCATAGTATTGTCTACTTCTCCGGCTTTTTCACAAGACCAAGCGTTGCCATCGAAATTGCGGCCCATGCGGCATTTGACCCAAGTGTCTTTTGAATCTCTTGACTGCAGTCATAGATTCGTGAAGCGTAACCGGATTCGATTGGCCTGATAGCATCAACAATAATGGTGAGACCTTTTTGAATTGGTGTATAATCATCGACCGTGTTTATTTGTTCTCGTAGTTTTTTTAGCTGTGAAACAAGCAGGTTCCTTTGTTCATGGTATTTGTCATCTTCAGGGAGATTTTCTGTTTTCAGGATATAATCAATCGATTTTCCAATCAATATATATGCCTCTTTTGGGTCGGCGGCTTTAATACCTTTACTTCCAAATAGCTTTTTCTTGTATAATGAATTTATCGCTCCACCCTCGTAAAATGACCCGTACTCCTTTTCCGCCAATGATTCTCTTCCGATACAGGAAATGGCACTTGTCCATTTTTCCATCTCCTCCTGCAGGATCACCATCTCTTTGTACGCGGGCTCATTTTCGATATTATCTTTGTAATTTTTAAATAATTCATAAACCAGAAAACCGACGCCCACAACAGCCCCTGTTCGAGCAAGAAGTCTTCCACCGGTACTGAGTCGTTGAATCGTTTTTACACCCAATCCTTTGGCGATATTGTCTCCGACCATTTTCCAGTATGAAATGCTCATCTGTGATTCCCTTTGAAAGGTATCTAATTGTTCCGTCAACTCCTGACGTGTATCGCCGGTTCCGGTTTCATTAAGAGTGCGGCCAGTAAATACAACCCGGTGATCGGCCAGAAGCCAGTGAGGATAAACAGGCCAATGGCGATCATTCTTATCCAGAATACCGAAAAGTCAAAATAATTGGCGAGCCCTCTGAATACACCCAGTATGATACCGTTATTTGAGCGGTATAATCCGCGTCTGTAAATGCTTCTATATCTGCTCATGATTTTGCCTCCATTTTCCGCCTTGCAGTGTATTTTTAAACTACTATTTGAGCACAAACTATGCCATCGATTCAATTAAAGGTAGTCTTTTGATATTATTGATATCTTAAGACATATTGACATTTAAACAAGTGGTTAAAAAGACCATTTAGTAGCAATATTAACCAATGGACGCCCATTTTAGCCGCTAAAAAAAAGTAGATAAGCTTGTGAAATCTCGTAAGTATTATATAACACACAATAAGGAAACGCATATGTTTCCAAAAAAATGCTCATTTTGGAGGTATTGGCATGAAGATTTTCATATCAGTTGACATGGAAGGAATATCAGGAATTGTTGACAGCAGCCAGACCAACCGGGATCACAAAGAATATGAGAAGGCAAGGGCGTTGATGGCTGCAGACGTAAACGCTGCCATCGATGGTATCTTCGAACTTGGCGAAGCGGAAATCGTGGTCTCTGATGGACATGGGAAAATGATCAACATCGAACCCGAAGCATTGAATGAGGCTGCGGTTCTGGTCAGAGGGACCCCAAAGCCGTTGTCCCAGATGGCCGGTATCGATTCGAGTTTCGATGCAGCCATCTTCATCGGATACCACTCCATGAAAGGAACGCTGCATGGCATTCTCTCTCACACTTTTTCGAGTAAAACCATCGAAAGCCTGAAAATAAACGGCATGGAAGCGGGAGAGACGATGATGAACGCAGCCATTGCGGGCTACTACGGAGTACCGCTTGTCTCAGTGAGTGGAGACTTGGCTGTAACCAAAGAGGCAAAGGCATTAATCCCGGAGATAGAGACGGTTGCTGTGAAAGAGGCCATATCAAGGACGGCGGCCCAATGCCTCCATCCGAAAAGAGCAAGAAAACTGATCAAAGAAACGGTAGCCAGGGCCTTGGAGAGACGCAAGTCCATACAGCCCTTTGTGCTCAAACCACCGATTGAATTTGATGTAAGATATATAAACGTCGGCATGGCAGATGCTGTTGAGTTTATGCCATCTGCCAAGAGAATTGACGGAAAGACCATCCGATTCGTTCTGGATGACTATCTCGAGGCTTTTGGTGCGTTTCGTGCCTCGATTTACATTGCCTTCGCCGTTGATCTATAGAATCAAAATACTAAGGAGTGAATAATGAAAATCCCGCATGACGCAACAAAATGGTTGCAGGCCGAGGAAAATGCACGCGCCAGGTCTCTGCAAAAAGCCATGGGGTATACAACGGAGGATCTGAAACGTCCTCGAATCGGTGTGGCAAACACATGGGGTGAAACCAGCCCGGGGCATATTCATCTCAGGTCCGTCGCCGATTCGGTGAAGGCCGGTATTTGGCAGGCCGGGGGTACCCCGTTTGAGTTTAACAGCTTTCCCCAGTGTCCCATGGCCGTCGGTGCGCATGGGATCCGTTACGACACGCCGACACGAGATATCATCGCTGCAGAAGTTGAAGCGTCTACCTGGCTCCATATGTTTGACGGTCTGGTCATGATATCTTCATGCGATAAGAATGTTCCGGCGCATCTTCTCGCCGCAGCAAGACTCGATCTTCCTGTCATCGTCGTTCCGGGAGGGCCGATGGATGCCGGAAGATATAAGGGCAAAGATATCGATATTACGGCTTTAGACGCAGAGTGCTGGGCTTACGGGGTGGGTCAACCCCACATCTCCAAGGAAGACATCAATGTGATGGAAGACTGTGTATGTCCCGGCGCGGGTTCATGTGCCCTGCTGGGGACGGCAAACACCATGCAATGTCTTTCCGAGGCCCTTGGGCTCACGTTGCCCGGAGCCGGTACTGCATTGGCCGTTTCCGCCAAAAGGCAATGGATTGCAAAGGAATCAGGTCGCCAGATCCTGGAATTGATTCAAAAGGGGATCCCCTCATCTGCAATTATTACCAAAGAGAGTCTTTCAAACGCCATCAGGGTCCTTCATGCCGTCAGCGGGTCCACCAATGCCATCGTGCACTTGTTGGCCATCGCATATGAACTGAAATTCGAGGACGATGTCAATCTCGACCTGGTGGAACGGCTCGGTCGGGAAACCCCCTGCATTGCAGCAGTGATACCCAGTGGCCCCTATACCATGGGTGATTTTGATGAGGCTGGTGGTGTTCACGCGGTTATGAAACAGATCGAATCGTTGCTGAATACAAATGTCATGACGGTAACCGGGAAAACCCTCGGCAGCAATCTAAGCAACGCTTCGGCGGAGAAATCTCCGGTGATTTCAGGAATGGATAAACCGTTTTCCCAAGGAGGACTTGCCGTCTTACGGGGGAGTTTGGCCGACTCTGCCGTTGTTCGAACAACGGTGATTGCCGAACAAATGATGCAGCACATCGGTCCGGCAAAGGTTTTCGATGGCCAGGAGGAAGCACTTGAGGCCTTTCAGCAAAATAAAATTCAAAAGGGTGATGTCGTCATCGTTCGCTACGAAGGGCCAAAAGGGGGGCCCGGGTTGACGGAGGTTTTCAAGGTGGTCGGGTATATGAGGGCGATGGGTCTGGAGGCCGAATGTGCACTGGTTACGGATGGGAAAATCTCCGGTTTTGCAAGGGGACCGTTTATCTGCCAGGTTTCGCCGGAAGCGGCAGAAGGGGGGCCGCTTTCGGTCATAAAAGACGGGGATCGGGTCCAAATCGACATCCCTAACCGAAAGCTTGACGTTCTCTTGGACGAGACGGAGTTAGAAATGAGAATTGCGGCCTGGGAATCTCCGCCCCCACGGGTTACGGACGGGTTTCTGACGGTGTATGCCCGATTGGCCAATCCAGTTGAAAAGGGCGC
>JAHEHB010000245.1 GCA_024644775.1 Deltaproteobacteria bacterium | reverse complement strand
CGCATTTTGAAAAAACACTTGATAGCGGCCGTATGCTCAATGACCCGGATTTGGTGGAGCAGTTTGTAGCGGCGGCGCCTTCAAAAGTAAAAGCGCTGATGAGCATCGGTTTAAAAGGTTACTATCATCAGAGCGGCTTTCACTGCAGAACAACAAAATTTATCGGAGGCCCCCATCTTTCCAGTGTTCTGGTAAATGCATGTCGAAAATCGGGTGTCCATTTTATGGAAGCCATCCAGATAACCGATCTTATCACGGAAGACGGCGTCTGCAGGGGGTCAGTCGGATTTCATAAAAATACCGGCCGGTTCTATGCACTCCCATCCAAATCCGTCATATTAACCCCGGGGGGTGCCGGTGCCATTTATGGGCAAACCGATAATGTACCCGGCGCCACGGGTGATGGATACGCCCTGGCGCTTGCGGCAGGGTTGGAACTGATGGATATGGAGTTTGTGCAATTCTATCCGCTGGTGTATGCCGGATCCGGCCATGCGCACATGATCCTTCCGGCATCTTTCGCCGATATCGGCAAAATCGTAAATCGGCGGGGGGAGGATATCAAACAAAAATATAGGCTTCATGAAAGACCGGTGGCCATCGTTTCAAGAGATCGCCTTTCACAGGCCATGTACCGTGAAATAACCGATGGAAACGGAGTCGACGGCACGATCCTTTTGGATCTGCGGGATGCAGATTTTACCACTCTTTCAAAAGGCGAACTCGCAAAAAACATGTTTCAGAAAAAAACCCCAATGGATGTTGAGCCGTTAAAGATCACCCCGGCCTGTCATCACACCATGGGAGGGGTTAAAATCGATAGAGAGGGGCAAACTGCTATTGAGGGGCTTTTCGCCGCAGGCGAAGTGGTAGGGGGCATTCATGGTGCAAACCGAATGGGAGGAAACGCCTTGTGTGAAGCCCTGGTATTTGGTGAATCCACAGCCAGAGCTGCATCGGCCTACGCCGAAACCAGCGGCAAACTCACATACTCAAGGCAGCTATTTGAGGCAACAACATCACCCCATCTGGAGCGCATGGATCTCCAGGCGAAACCATCATCGGAGCTACGGGATTTGATGAAGCGGCTAAAAAAGCTCCTATGGGAAAAGGTCGGCATCATTCGAAATGACGCATCTCTAAAAGAGGGTTTGTCAGGAATCGAAAATATCCGTGGCGACCTTTTAAAGCAAGGTCCCGTTGGGCCACGAGCGTACAGTAAACTCTTAGAGTGTTCTCATGCCGCCATTTCCGCGATGGTCATTGCCGTATCCGCACTCGAGAGAACGGAAAGCAGAGGTGCGCACTTTCGTGAAGACTTTCCGGCGGAAGACAGTGGCTGGAAAAAGCATATCCACGTTAAAATGATCGACAATAAACCCCAAATCCATCGGATATGTTGACAGAAATCCTTAAAATCCTGTTGATCCTGTCAACCAAACAAAATACAAAATGAATCTATTCCTCTTTCCGTTTGGCGTATCTCATGGATGACTAAGCGAGACCCATTTCCTTTGCCTCCGCATCAACACACTCGTGAATGATACCAATCGCCTCGTCTATTTCATTCTTCTCGATGATTAGAGGAGGCGCTAACTCCAGGGCCTGTCCCATCAATTTAATGATCAACCCCTTTTCTTTTGCTCTGTTGACAATACTGCTCAACCGATCCAACGGGAATATTTCTCTTGTATTTTTATCAACTGTAAAATCGATACCCAGCCATAACCCGGTTCCGCGAACTTCTGCGACAATGGAATGATGTTCCAATGGTTTTAATGATTCAAGAAAATAGGCTCCCATATCGGATGAGCGGTCAATCAATTTCTCCTGATCCAATATTTCGATGTTTTTCAATCCGGTTGCACAAGATACGGGATGATTCGCATAGGTGTGTATATGTTCGAAAGTATCGATGGGATCGATGACATCATCGGTGCAACCGATTGCTCCCAAAGGAACATAGCCGCTGGAAATCCCCTTGGCCATCGTCATTATATCGGGGTGGATCCCGAAATGTTCTATTCCGAACCAGCGACCGGTGCGGCCGAAACCACAAATGACCTCATCAATAATGAGTAATATGCCGTAATCGTCACAGATTTCTCGGATGATTTCCCAATATTCCGGCGGTGGCGCCAAGGCCCCAAAACCCTGCTGAATCGGCTCGCCGATAAATGCGGAAATATGCTCAGGGCCTTCGAATTCGATAATACGTCGCATATCCCTGGCGCAGGCGATATCACAATCGGGATAGCGCAAATGGAGCGGGCATCGATAACAGTAAGGTGATTCTATAAAGACCGATCCGGGAGTCAAAGGCTCCAAGGAATGTTTCAAGGATAACACGGTTCCCAAAGCACGTAGCGCCAGGGAAGTAACGCCATGATAAGCGCCTCTTCTGGATATCACCTTAAAACGCTGTTTTTCGTCTCGGCAGTAGTGATGTTGCTTGGCCAATTTCATCGCGGACTCAACCGCTTCAGACCCATCACAAACAAAGTGAAAGTTGTTGATTTTTCCCGGCGTAAATCGCGATAGCAACTCGGAGAGCTCCAGCGCCGGTTGATTCGTAAAGTGCATGGGTGTAAAATAAGCCAGTTGCGCCGCCTGTTTTCCTGCGGCTTCTGCCAAATCTTTTCGCCCATGGCCGATATGAACCGGTCGGGTGACCCCGGATGTGAAGTCGAGGTAGGATTTTCCATCTTGATCGAAAACCCTGGCCCCCTCTCCCTTTACGATAACCGGTATTCCCTTTTGAATCAGTTCTTTAGAGGTTCTGCACAAAATCAAAGAAGCGTTTCCGTTTTTTGTCTTTAGTTTTGCCATCGCTTTTCCTTTCCATTCTACTTAGTTAAAAACCAAATGAAGCCAGACAACGAAATTGCATACCAACATCCGACAGTTATCGGTTGACAGAACAAAACCACAACGATTATATATTTTCAAGTTAAACGGGATATATTAAAATGTCATCCATATACTGATTTTGAATGCTTAACATAGAATTGTCATGCATTCAATTTTGATTTAATACAAAATCATTCGTGGCCGGAAATAAATTCCACCACAAAATGCTGAAAAACACCAAAACATCGAGGTGGACCTTATGAAAATCGCTGTATGCCAAAAACCCCATAAATTAACAATTGAAGAGATGGACAAACCCGTTAAAGCCTCGCACGAGGTCCTGGTGCGAATTCGACGCATCGGAGTATGTGGATCGGATCTGCATGCGTTTAAGGGCGAACAGCCGTATTTTACCTACCCACGCGTTCTCGGCCATGAGCTGGCCGGTGAAATCGAATCCATACCCGAAGGAAACCACGCATTCGAAAAAGGCGATCCGGTGGCGGTTTTTCCTTACCTGGAATGCGGCCGATGCATTGCATGCCGGGCGGGTAAAACCAATTGTTGTGTCCAGCTAAACGTGCTCGGTGTGCATTCAGACGGTGGCATGTGTGAATATTTGTCGATATCGGAAAATCATCTGGTTCGAGCCAAAGGTCTCGAATGGGAACAGATCGCGGTGGTGGAGTGTCTGGCAATTGGTGCCCATGCCGTGCACCGGGCGGATATCCATCCTGGAGAGTACGCGCTGGTTATCGGTACCGGGCCCATCGGCCTGGGAACCCTCCAATTGGCTCGGGCCGCCGGTGCCCGTGTGATCGCCATGGATATCAGTGAGTCAAGACTTGCGTTCTGCAGAACGGAACTGGATATCGATCACACAATCAAGCCCGGGGAGACTGCATCTGCACAACTGGCGGAAATCACTAACGGCGATTTTCCCACCGTGGTGTTCGATGCTACGGGTAATGCCGCATCCATGAAAAGCGCTCTCGGTTACCTTTCCCACGGCGGCCGGCTGGTTTACGTGGGTTTAGTCAAAGGTGATATTTCCATCAACGATCCCGAATTCCACAAACGCGAAACCACCTTACTGTCCAGCCGCAACGCCACGCGGGAGGATTTTGCGCGGGTTATTGAAGCGCTCCGTTCCGGCAAGGTGATTACCTCCGGCTTTGTTACCCACCGGGCGCCACTGGAAGATTTACCGGAGCATTTCGAAAACTGGACCCGCCCGGATTCAGGCGTCATCAAAGCCATGGTGGAAGTGGTTTAAGTAACTCTGTTTCCCAGCCGCGAATCTTACAATAAGCTTCTTTGGCTTTCTCAAAGGTATCTCGCTGAATGGGTTGGGTATGATCAGCGGAAATAATCGCAACGGACGAACGGGCGTTGGTTTCTGAAAACGACAAGGATCCCTTCATTTTCACCCACATCCTCCTCGGCTACAGTTTGCCGCCGTTAATCGACAGAACTTGACCGGTAATCCAGCCCGCATACTCCGATGCGAAAAAGAGCACACCATGGGCGATATCTTCCGGTGCCCCCAGTCTTTTTAAAGCGAGATGTTCGATCAGGGCTTTTTGACCCTCCTCGCCGTAGGATTCCCACTGGCGTTCGGTCGTAGGGTTCGATCGAACAAAACCGGGTGCAATATTGTTTGCCGTGATCCCCCATGGTCCCAATTCATGGGCAAGTTGTCGGGTTAAACCAATTTGAGCCGCTTTGGCCGAAGCGTATGCTTGGATACCCGTCAAGCTGACACCCAGTCCGGCGCCGCTTGAGATGTTAATGATGCGTCCGGATCGGGCTTCCTTCATACCGGGAGCCACCGCCTGGGCAAAGTAAAAAGCTCCGGTCACATTCACCTCAAAAATACGGGTCCAATCCTCTGAAGAAATCTCTTCTAAAGGACGACCCACCTGACCCAAAACCCCACCGGCGTTGTTCACCACTATATCCACATGACCGGTCTCATTTGCAGCTTCATTTACAAAAGCAAATACGGCCTCTCGATCCGTTATGTCCACTGTGCGCACTTCGCAGCGACCTGCGAGATCCCGACACAACTGCTGGGTTTTCGACAGTTCATCGGCAAGAAGGTCGCAGGCCCACACAATGGCATCCCTTTGAACAAACGCAATGGCAATGGCGCGGCCAAAGCCATGTGCAGCACCGGTAACAATGACCGTTTTTCCCTTAAATTCGATATTCATACAAAAAATTTCCTATCTAATTCGATATTATTTCGTTCAATTCATCCAATGTCTTCATACACTGTATCCGCTTGCCGTCTTCAATGTCATGGATCAAACCGATCAAACGAGCATTTAACGGGGTGAGTACCCCCACTTGCTCTCCAAACCCGACAATGGGTCCTAACTGATTGTCAACCTCAGTTCGCCGTTTGCGTACCGCCAGATCCCGCCAGATGCCGCTGTGAGTTTTTGTTGAGCGACGATTGAATGCCACCAGGTCATCCAGAGACTTCATCGAGATGGCAGGATCGGTGTTCGGCATAAATGCGTGGGGGTCAAACCCGTCAAAAGCCGCCGGTGTAATACCTTTTCTTGTAGCGACGCTGAGAACCTCTCGGGCGATGGCGATGTAAAGGCCACGATAAGATGGATTGGCCAACGCATCGGCCATGGAATCATTGGTGAGCGCTGTGACAAAAAGCATCGCTGCATACGCCAGTTTGCCCCACAAATATCCCCAAATATTCGCTGTCAAGATGGCGTTTTCATCGAAATCCTGAAAAATTCGGTGTAGTTTCTGAATGCGCGGTGTGGTTTTTCCGTCCAGCTCTCCCAGCACCACCGCCCCTCTTCCGCCGAAGTGAATGACACCCGGCTCCATGTAATCGGCACCAAAATTGATAAACGATCCGATGGTTCGCTTTTTTCCAATAATCTCACCAATGAGCAATTCGTTTAAGCCGTTTTGTACGGATACGGCAAAACCGTTTTCACTTAGATACGGCAGCAGCGCGTGAGTCGCTATTTCCGTGTCCTGGCCCTTGACGCAAAGCAGGATGGTCTCAAACTTGCCGGTAACCGTATCCGGTGTAAACGCCGGCACCTGGACCGAGAATTCATCAATCGGGCCGGTGACCTTCAAACCGCATGAGTTCACGGCATCCACATGTTCGGCGACGCGGTCAACTAAAATAACCGGATGTCCGGCTTTTACAAGATAGGCTCCAATCGTGCCGCCGATGGCACCGGCGCCCCATACGAGCAAGCTCATAGCGAATCCCCCTTTGTCTGTATCTAAATATCTGACGTATCTGCAGATTTGCGGGTGTCTCTACTAACTGTTTTTTAGAGTATTCTGACGTAACTTACAACCTTTGAGGCATTTAGTCTTGGATTGTAAACTCTCCGATAGATGCGGAGATGTGTTGTTGAAGTGAAAGCACTTGAATCAGTGGGAATAGGGTGTTCCGCCGCAAGGCGGATCAGCACCGCCGCCAGCGGAGTCGGATTAACCACTACAAAAAACGAGGTTTCTCAGGCGAGAGGTTTAGGGTTCGGCGTTCAAAGGTTCAGGGGTTGGGATTGAGCCACGCAAATTGCAAAATGGTATTGCCGTACCTGTTTGGTCATTGAATTTTGGAATTTGAGATTTATTTGGAATTTGGTGCTTGAAATTTGGGGTTTTACCTGGTTTCTCAGACGAGCGCCGCCGCTGGCAGAAAACCGCTAGTTTCATCGAAAAAGAGGCTTGAGCATCCTTTGAAAAATAAACTTCTGCATTATTATTACATACAATCGGAAATCACCAAAAAATGTCGTTTCATAGAAAAAATCGAAAGGAGGCGCTACATGGCAATTGAAGAAGGGAAAATCGCACCGGCATTTACACTGGAAAACCCAAAGGGTGAAAAGGTTTCATTAAACGACTTTCGAGGCAAACATGTAATTGTTTACTTTTACCCCAAAGACGATACCCCCGGCTGCACGAGAGAGGCGCAGGGCTTTCGTGATCTCTGGAAAAAAATTCAGAAAGAAGACGCGGTCATCCTGGGTATATCTCCTGATGACGGCGCTTCTCATGAGAAATTCATTAAAAATTACGAACTGCCGTTTCTTCTTCTTTCAGATCCATCAAAAAAGGTCATGACAAAGTACGGCGCCTACGGAGAAAAGATGATGTATGGCAAAAAGACCACAGGGGTCATTCGCTCCACTGTCTGGGTCGGTCCTAATGGAAAGGTAAAGAAGCATTGGGCAAAGGTTCCCAAGGCGGCAGATCACCCGGCAAAAGTGCTGGAAGCGCTGCAAACAGAAACAAATAGATAAAGAGCCATGCATCCGCAAAAGTCCTTGGTTGACACCCATGCCCACATATGCGATCCGGCGTTCGACCCGGATCGCGCTGAAGTGATTTCAACAGCTAAAGCCGCCGGTATCGCTGAAATTGTTGCCGTAAGTGAGACACTCTCCGATGCAAAGCGAAACCTCGAACTGGCTTCGACTCACACCGAATTGAAACCGGCGGCCGGTCTTTATCCAACCTACCTTAATTTAGATGATGCGGATGCCATGATCGATTTTATTAGAAATCAGAGACATAGACTGGTAGCGATTGGTGAAGTCGGGCTCGACTACTGGGTCGTGAAGAATGAAGCGGATAGAGAAACTCAACGCGAAATTTTTAAAAAATTCATTGACCTGTCTCTTGAGCTTGATTTGCCCTTAAACATACATTCGCGGTCCGCGGGTCGGCATGTCGTCGCATTGCTTCTTGAACGAGGGGCACGCAACGTGCAATTGCATGCCTTTGACGGTAAAGCGAGCGCTGCAATGCCGGCGGTTGAGGCAGGGTATTTCTTTTCGATACCACCCTCCGTGGTCCGCTCGCGTCAGAAACAAAAACTGGTCAAACAACTCCCTCTATCCAGCTTAATAATCGAGACGGACAGCCCCGTCTTAGGTCCCACAGCTAATATGCGCAATGAACCGGCCAATGCGGTTATCGCACTTAATGCGATTGCTGATATCAAAAATGTAAGAAACGAAAAAATCATGGGGGCAATTAACGATAATACCCATCGTCTTTATGGTAACTTGCTTCATTACCGAGATATGATCCAGTAAGTTCTGAAATAAATTTGACATTGGTCATCAGAAAATCTATCGTATTCTCAATTCGGCCGGATTCTTAGCGTTACAAAAATTGCTCGATGTCTCGGAATTTCTATAATATATTGAAATTATGAAGCTTTTAACGACACTGGTTTTATGCCGTCTACATGGAATGATGGAATCATGGAATCATGGTCAAAAACGCATAACTTCAGTGCTTGGATCAAGGCTTTTGGGAT
>JAHEHB010000244.1 GCA_024644775.1 Deltaproteobacteria bacterium | reverse complement strand
TGATAAAGCTACCGGTGTTACCTGTCAACTGAAGGAACAAAAAATGCTATAACAACCGACATATTTTTGCACCCCCCTTTACTCAGCACTCAGGAATTTGGATGCAATCATTGCAAACATTTTGGAAATCAGGTGCAACCATTCCACCAGCACATACTCGTTTTTTTGATGTGCGCCGCCCCGCTGGGGACCGAGATGCAAACAAGGGATATCAGCTTCACCTGCGAAAACATTTGCATCGGTAATCCCGCTTGAATACGTATAGCTTGGCGCGCCGCCCATAATGTCACGGTAGACCTTATCAAAGGTTTGGATGATGGGGCTATCCTTGCTCATCATATAGGCTTCATAACGCGGTGGTTTGGTTTTTATTTCCACATCTGCAGCCAAATCCAAATTACCGACCAGACGCTCCATATCCGAAATCGCACTTTCAGCCGTTTCTCCGGGTACCAGGAGTCGATTCACCTCAAAACGACAAAGATCGGGGATAACAACAGAGTAAACCTTGTAACCCCCTTCGATTTTTAAGGTACTAAAGTTGCCTCTACCGAACTTTGGATGTTCCGCTAATTGCATTTGATCTAAATGTGAAAGAATTTTAGAAGCTTCTTCCACAGCATTTACGCCCAAGTGTGGCCTGAACGCATGGGCTGCCTTTCCTCTAACGTACACATCGTACAGTATTTTACCGGTGATCCCAAGCGGGATCGGCATAGATTCATCTCCGGGATACGGCTCTGCAAGAACAATCGCATCCACATCTCTGTAACCGGTTTCCAACATGGCTTTCGCACCTTTGCTGTAAGCCTCCTCATCGATGACCCCGGAAAATGATATTTGCCCTCTGAAATCGAAACCGGACTTCGAAAAAGCCCGCATCATATTCAAAATACATGCAATGCCTCCCTTCATATCACACGCACCCAAACCGTATACCCGGCCATCCTTCTCTACAGGATCAAACGGATCGGTAATCCAACCATCCACCACCGGTACCGTATCGGTGTGCCCGTTAAAATGGAGTCTTTTCCCGGAGGCACTTCCATTAAGATCTGCATAAACGTTGGATCGTCCCGGTTCCACTTCATGCAACTCACAGCCGATTCCCATCGATTTGAGTTCGTCGTATAAATATTCTGCAAGCTTCCTCTCTTCCCCCACGACCGAAGGGATGCTGATCATTTCTTTTAGCACCTTCACCGTATAATTATCATCCAGCTTTTCTAAGATTTCATCCATTATTTTTTTCCTTAAAATTCATTTTTTTTATCCGTATTTTTCGAGCCGCAGCTCGAACACCTGTTCAGTTACCGTAACTCCCCATTGTTCCCCCTCACATTCTTCACAAATCATAAATCCATGTTTTTTATAAAGATGGCGGGCTGAATCCAAACCGGCAAATGTGGATAAATACACTTTATGAAACGGTGCAAGCCGACAGAACGTGACCGCCTCCTGAATCAGACGGCTCCCGATTCCCCTTCCATGATACTTCGGGTCAACAAAAAACCACCTGAGATGCGCGCCGTGGCTGCTCGCTTTAATACCATCAATAGCAATGGATCCCACGATTTTTTCATTGATCAATGCCAGCCAGAAACCATCACGCGCGTTATCGAAACGATCTAGAAACTCACACATCTCTGCAGCCACCCTGGATTCGAAAAATAGACCAAAGCCCCAATACTTGCTATAATAGATCGCGTGCAACTCGGTAATTCTGCCGATGGCACCCGGCACATATCCACTGATTTTAAATTCTTCCATCCTATTTGCCACTATTTGCCCAATACAGGCCTTCAACCATAACCCAACCAGTGTTACCTGCTTTCGCTTCAGACGGGATCTTAGACAGGTTTCAGGCTATGGGGTTTGCTGGCACCTCGTCTAAGAAACCTGGTAAAATCCCAAACACCAAATTCCAAATAAATTTCAAATTCCAATATTCAACAACAGTTCATCGCAATTTGCGGAGAAGTTACGATCTTAGCCCGAATCCATATCTCATGCGTTGTGGGACTTCAAGTTTCAATTTCGGATATTTGGGTTTGACACCTTTTTTTTATTGGCATATTTTTAATCAAAAAAAATGAGGAGGTATCATGGAACTTCAATCTTTCACAGCTCGGGATCTTTTCGCGTGGTTGACAACCAAAGAAGATGTTCTCGTATTGGATGTTCGAAACGATGAGGAATTCGGTAGATTTAAGGTGGAGGGCCCCTTCCCTTTTAAAATGATCAATATCCCCTATATGGAGTTTATAGAGCAAGAAGCGGAGAGTGTTGCCAAAGTACCAACAGGTAAACCAATCCGTATCGTTTGCGCCAAGGAAGGGTCCGCCAAATACGTCGGGGAAATTTTGGCGAATCACGATTGTCAAGATGTGGGATACCTGTTGACAGGAATTAAAGCATGGGGGAATTTGCTGGCTCCTGCTCGTATCAACCCGCAAGATGAATACGAACTCTATCAGTTTCGACGACCCGGAAAGGCTTCCTGTAGCTATGGTTTGCTTTACGGTAACGAAATGATGGTCTTCGATCCGGCAAAAAACGTTGCTCAGTATCAAACATTTGCCGACGAAAATCGATGTTCTATTGTAAAAACCTTCGAGACCCATCGGCAGGCCGACTACATTTCGGGCAGCAAAATGCTAAACCAGGCGACTGGTGCCGAAATAATGGCACCGGAGCCGGATTTTAAAGAAGCCCGGTTTAATTACACAGCCGTCGGTGGTGGGAATATTTACACCTTTATAAATGGCGGGCCTGAAATCGAAGCCATCCATACCCCCGGCCACACACCCGGCAGCACCTCCTATTTAATTGATGGACAATATCTGATCTCCGGTGACACGGTTTTTATATTCTCCATCGGGCGTCCCGATCTGGGCGGCATGGCGGAAGAGTGGTCCAAACTATTGTTTCAAACCATGATAGAAAAAATTATTCGAATGAAAGATTCCATCGTGGTTTTACCGGGTCATTACATGGATTGGAAAGAGGCCAATGAGGATCTTATCTTTGCGGAAACCCTTGGTAAAATAAAAGATATAAATTCAACAATCTACTCCATAACTTGCGAACAGGACTTTTACGGATTCATAAAGGATAATATACGGACGCAACCAGAGGAATACACGAAGATTCGCGAAATAAATGCGGGTTTGGCAGAGGTAAATGAAGACGAACAGGACATCCTGGATCTTGGCAAAAACGAGTGCGCCGCAAGTGCCATGCAGCAGTCATAATCTGCCCAATACAACGATCCAGCACAGCAATAGTTTTACCGTTGAATTTTCGTAAAAATTTCTAAACCAAATATTGAAACCGGCGATTTCAGATTTTTAGCGTGCATCTGGACGATCAATCTAAATGACCAGTCCTGTAAACTACTTTTGAAATATTATCTTGTGGATCTTATCTCGGTATATCCGTATTTCCGGTCCACTGTCCAGATCGATACGGATGCCCTCTTCCTGTAGAATACCCTTAAGTAGATTTTGATTTCGGAGCGTAATTTTGGTTGCCCCCCTGTCCTTTCCAATGAACTCGATTAAGGCTATGTCTTTGGACTCCACTGGAACGGTTGCATACGACGTCACAACTGTGATCTTTGGTGTGGTGACGATACCCTTAAAGGTGTCACCGTTTTTCAATACGAAGCGGTCATAGCGGGAATACTTGGATTTATACCTGGAGTGAATCTGAATCCCGAGTCTCTTAATTTTCTCCCGCCTGACTTCGATAGTCGGACCCGTGTTCAGTGCAAAGCTGATCGAATCGTTCAAAATGAATCCACTGAATACGTCGCCGTTCCCAAGTATCACTTTCTCGATATTACTCATGTCTCCTTCGAGCAAAAGGGAGGCAAGCTGCTGTTTTGCAAAAGACGGCTTGGCGTAAGAAGTCTGAATTTGAATCTTCTCATTGAGCATGCTCCCTGCGAGAACATCCCCGTTCCTGAGTTCAAGGATATCGTGTTTCTTCGTACCCCGAAATACCCCAGGGGGATTGCGCGAAGCAGCAAAAACCCCGACCTCTCCGATCTCACCCCCCTTTTTGCCGTAGTCTGACAGAACCACCACCTTGAGATAGCGCGCAGGTATTGGCTTGTCGATTTTCAGAACCTGAATCCGCTCGTTTTCCAACGCTGCCTTATGAATCATTTTCATCTCGTCATATCGAAATTTTGCCGCCCAGATCTCGAGAGTCCGTGGAACGCCGCCATCACCTAAGTTCGACCGGGTTGAGAACTGGATAACACCCACATTGATTCGCTTACTCAATTTAAGAAGGAAGAACCAGGGATTCCCCCTCTCCCATTCCGGTTCCCAGTGATTGTCTTCTCCGTCCCTTCCGTCGATAAGTTTCAGAGAACTGTCCTGGTAACTTGAAGTCTTGATTACCTTACCGCCTGCGGTGTCAGCCGCAACGTTCTCGCCCCATTCTTCGGGATAAATTACTTTTCCGGCCAATGCTTCTGAAATCAAAAGAGTGCCCATCAAAGCAACACCAATTGACAGTAACAACCGTTTCCGCATGTCGATCTCCCTCCTTCTCTGCCGATCCATCGATCGGAATGCAATTAATTCGAGGTTACCCTTTTTTGTGAATAGGGTTCAAGTAAAAAAACACAACATCCGGGACATAATCAATACCGACACTGCGATCGATGTCCCGATACACCCGAATAGAATTGCAGTCGCCATAAAGTTGGGTGCCGATTCTGTGCGCTTCTCTGAGAAAGGAAATTCCTATACTATCGAAAAGGTTACAGGAGAGCCTTTAGGCGCTCTCGGTCTACATTCCCCCCGCTCAGGACGCATACTACTGTGGTACCTTGCGGCAGGATTATTTTGCCTGACAACAAGCAGGCCAGAGTAGCGGCAGCAGCGGGTTCGGCAACGACCTTGCATCGTTCCAAGATCAACCCCATGGCCGCCACGATCTCCGCGTCCGTAACAATCACCAGGTCATCCACGTACGTCTGGACATGGGCGAGTGTGTGCTGACCGGCAAAAGGGGCTGCCAGACCGTCAGCAATCGTGTCCACCTTCTCTAAATGCACAGGCTCACCGCGTCGCAAACTCTGAGCCATGGCCGATGCACCTTCCGGCTCAACACCGATAACCTTTACTTCCGGTTTCACCGCTTTGAGGGCGGTCGCGATTCCGGAGATCAACCCACCCCCACCCACACCAACGATCACGGCATCCACGTCCGGGACATCTTCCAAAATTTCAACCCCAACCGTACCCTGACCGGCGATACCAAAGGGATCGTCAAATGGATGGACAAGTGTCAGACCCCGGTCTTTTTGAATCGTCAGACAGGCTTTCAGTAAATCGTCTTCCACCAGAATGACCTCTCCGCCGTATCCTCGAGTCGCCTCTATTTTACTGCGTACGCTGTTTGCCGGCATAACGACGGTGGATGAGATACCTGACTGTGTCGCCGCCCAAGCGAGAGCCTGGGCGTGGTTACCGGCAGAAAGGGTAATCACACCCTTCCGCCTGTCTTCCGGGCTTAGATGGTGCAGTTTGTTCAGGACCCCGCGAGGCTTGAAGGACCCGGTTTTTTGGAAAAGCTCCAACTTAAAGTATAGCTGGACTCCGGCCAGTTCACCCAGGTAGGAGGAACCCACGACCGGCGTGCGATGCAACCGATTTGAAATAACTTCCTGCGCCCTGAGAATATCGTTATGTCCGATCAGGTTTTTCTTAAAAACCATGGTAGAAAGGCCTTTTCTCTTGTTTAATGTTGATGGTTTCGTAAAAAATCGAAAAACAAACATTTTATTCTAACATTGAAAACCTCGTCCTCTGGACCAGGATTCTTTACTTTCATACCGATCAGAGTCTGGGCAAAATAGCACGCCACTGCTTTTTAAACCCAAGCATGGATAGGTAAATGCAACGATCCGGATAAACCTCATGAAGAATTTGCAAATTCTTTACAGGATCATAGCCGACAGATCTTTCATCTTTTTTTCTGCGCACACTCTTAAATAGAAGTTCTATATTCTTTGACATCCAAGCCTCAACCACAACCGGTATATCATATACGAATAAAGCGTCGATGTTCGGATCTTTTCCAATGACTGGTTGCGTAATCACAAACTTTGCCCCGGCGTCGATTTTTTCCGTCAACCGATTTAATTCAAATGGCATCGTATTGTAATGGTTATATGCACAACCTGTAATAAATCTTCCCTTATATTCAGTGTTAATGTGACGAAGAAGATCGATAGAAGTCGCCACATTTTTAGTTCCACCAATCCGTTTGGGATTGAGTTTTGATAGTTTTGGCCCGCCGTCGCCTCTGACAATCAGCAAATACTTCACACCCATTTTGGCTGCTTTCTTTAATAACCCATCAAGTTCCTCTTTGGTGTGAAACGTATTCAAATTCATAACGGTATGCTCGGGCTTTATTGGTAAGTCGACCCGTTCAATCAGCTCCAGAAGACTAAACCGTGGTTGACCCATCGGGTTATCCGGAACCGAAATTCCTAATCCGGTATCAAAAACACGATGGTATCTTTCAGCAAACAAATTAATTTTATCTTTCGCCACAGTTGAATCGGTGCGTTTCGGCGTCAAGATTTCAACAAGATAGGTACCGGCAAACATGCTCAACTCCTTTAATGAAAATCTACAATCTCGATCCAGTTCGGATTTTTACCCACAGGATAGCGCTTTAATCGTTGCAATTCTCCTGTTTCTCGATTTATTCTGTAAAGTGAAAGTTGATCAGACTTTTGCCCGGCAGCAATTAAGAAATCCCCCCTCGGATCGATATTAAAACCACGAGGTTGTTTTTCAGTCTCAAAATTATCGATATATCTCAACTTTCCCGCAAGACTATCGACAAAGAACGCGGCAAGCGTGTGGGTCGTTCTTTCTGTTGCATACAAAAATCTGCCATCAGGAGTAATGTGTATGTCGGCGGCCCAAATTTTCGCCTTGTCATCACTCGGCGCTGCAGGGGTTGACTGGGGCCCACCGATCGCACCCCGTACGATACCCGGTGCCAGGTTAGCGTCACGAGGCACTGCGGAAATAGATTGAATTTCAGTCAATAGCCCTGTTTCATTATCAACAGCATAGACATTTACCGTTCCGTGCAATTCATTAAGCACATAAACGAATCGGTTGTTTGGAGAAAAATCGAGATGCCTCGGTCCTGCACCAACTTTTGTATGAACGGCTCCTGGTTTATTTGGCGTAAGGGTGCCTGTTTTTTCATTAAAAACCAACTGCATTACCTGATCGCTTCCCAAATTGGGTACATAAACGAATCTGTTAGATGGGTCCGGTAATATTGCATGTGCATTGCGGCCTGTCATCATGACTTGGGTTGCGTCAGACTGAACAAAACCACTTTTACCTATCGGGTTGACGCCTATTTTATGGCCGGCATAAGATGCGGAGAAAAGAAACCGACCGGTTCTATCCGTTGAAATATAGGCCATATTGTCGGGTAAAGGAGCGGTCGACAGATGGGACAAATCACCGGTACTTGAATCAATGGTGTAAGAAGCGACTGAATACGGTACTGAACGGATCGAGGCATAAAGGAACCGACGATCCGGACTCACAGCCATCGGCATCACGGTTTTACCGGCCTTTGTCTTTCCTATCAATTCTAAATCTCCTGTACCTCGATTCATTTCCAAAATCGCGATTTCCGCGTCATCGGCATTTGAAACATACACAAATGTTTTCGCCGTGGCCGGTAGGATGATTAACAATACCAATAAAATTTGGATCAACAGGCCAAATGTTGTTTTTTTTAGAATTTTCATAAAAACCTCCATTCAGTTTGATAAGTTTTACAATAAAAGTATGGGATAAAGGTTGAATTGAGTGAGACTAAGAATAATGCCTCCAAAGGATATAGTGCGTCCTTTGGAGGCGTTGTAGCGGCAATTTCCGAAAACCCTGTCTCATGGCTTTCTCAAGGAGATTTATGGGTGATTAAAAATCGAATAGATATGTAGAAACGTCGATACATCCATTTATGATAGGGTCGTTTGGGGATGTCAAGAGAAAATTAATTTTAGCTCACTTTGGTTCACTTTAGTCATTTTAGCTCACTTATTTTCTGAGGGATTGTGGACAGAGGCCGGAGGACAGAGGGGGGAAGACGGAGGACAGAAGGCAGAGGACAGAAGACAGAGAACAGAGGG
>JAHEHB010000243.1 GCA_024644775.1 Deltaproteobacteria bacterium | reverse complement strand
TACGCCGGACAAACCGAAGCGGTACAGGCTGTGCAGGACGGCAGGGTTGACGGGACCTTTCTCGTAGGGGGCGCCCCGCTTGGGCCGCTTTCTGCCGCCTTGTTCACCGCAAAAGACCGGTTGTACCTTCTTGACATGACGGAAGAAGAACGCAAGTCTGTTAACTCGAAGCATCCCTGGATCGTACCCTTTTCACTGACCCCTCACCATTACCCGACGCTTCCGGAAAAGGGGATCAAAACCCTGGGGCACTCCGCCTTTGTTATGTGCCGGGAGGATATGTCCGAAGATATCGTCTATCAGATTGTTAAGACCACTTACGATAAATTGGACAGCCTCAGAGGCGTGAATAAAGCCTTTAGCAACATGGACATCGGTGACCTTACCGGCGCCATGGGGCTGCAAGTTCCGTTGCATCCCGGTGCTATGAAATATTACAAAGAAGCCGGCGCCTTGAAATAACGATTTGAAACCGTTCGAACATAGAACCGATGTTACCACCCGCTTCGCTCAGGACGCAGAGCACGCAAAGAAAATAAAACAAATGCTCTGCGTTCTCCCCGTCTCCGCGGTTATTATTTATATTCATCTTACACTTTTTTTGGATTTCTCGATAAACCGGAAATTCCGTTTTGTTACAACCGGTTTGTCCGGGTTGGGAGGATAATCTGTGAAGGTGGCGTCGAAATCATCGCAAAAAGAAATCGAAGCGAATATTAAAAAAGAGGCGGGTGCCACCCGAGTCAGCGGTTTTTCAAGTACGTTCACCTCCCTGGTGGCCATTTCCCTATCTCTTTTTATCCTTTGGGTGAACACCTTCGGTGTCATGCTGGCCATCAAACGGAACACCCTCTATATGGGACTCACCCTGGCGTTGGTTTTCATGATTTATCCCACCGTCAAAAAGAAGACCTCCGTGGGGGATTGGATCTGGGCGGGATTGGGTCTTGCCGTGGGCCTGTATACATTTTTCTTTTACGAACCGAGGGTGACGTTGGGCACCGATCCCACCTTGATCGACTTTACTTTTGCGGCCCTTGCCATTGTCACCATCATCGTGGCGACCCGGCGCTCCATCGGGCCGGTGCTCCCCGTCATTTCATCTATCTTTCTGCTTTACGCATACTTTGGGCCCTATCTGCCGGATGCCGTAAGCCACCAGGGCATGAATATCAAGCGGATTCTCGAACTCATGTATTTGGAAGATACCGGAATCTACGGGCAGGTGTTGGGCGTGGCCGCCACATTTATCTATGTATTTATTCTCTTGGGGGCTTATCTGAGAGAAGCCGGCACCGCGGAATTCTTTAACAAGTTTGCACTGGCCGTTTCCGGAAAATCCGTGGGTGGGCCGGCCAAGGTGGCCGTCATTTCCAGCGGGATTATGGGAACCATCAGCGGCAGCGCGGTGGCCAACGTGGCGACCACCGGCACCTTTACCATACCGTTGATGAAAAGAATCGGATACCCGTCTTACTATGCCGGCTCGGTGGAAGCGGCGGCTTCAACCGGCGGACTCATTATGCCACCCATTATGGGAACAGCAGCGTTTGTCATGTCCGAATTTCTGGGACTTAGCTACATTAAAATCATGATCTCCGCCATTGTCCCCGCTTTGCTCTACTATTTTGCTGTTTTTGTGTCCGTGCACTATGCGGCTATCAAGGCGGGCATGAAAACCCTATCCTCAGAAGAGATTCCTTCTTTGAAAGAGACCTTGCTGGGAGGGGGTCACCTTTTCGTACCGGTGATCATGCTGGTGTTTGCCATGTTTTTTTCCGGCCGCTCCGTTGTTTTCTCAGGCGGCATCGGCATTCTGTATGCAACCATGATTATCTTCAGCGAAAGGTTGAAAATTATTCCGGTGGCTGCTGCCGCTGTGGTAGCCGCCTGCCATCATTGGATCGATCTTCTCCTACCGGTGACACTGGCGGGAGTGCTTATTTCTTTTGAGATCTGCCTGTTCGAACCCTGTTGGAAAAAAGAAAACGGAAGGGGACAGATTGACTGGCGGAAGGTCTTAAACGGAATACTCACCAACATCATATGTGTTGTGGGAGGCGTGTTTGTTTCTTTAAGCGGGAAATATTCGAGCCACTGGCTCTGGCCGGCGTTGCTTTGTTTTCTGTCTGGGTATTGGGTCAGCCGTTCTCACGAACGATTTGACCGGACCGTGCGGATGCTGATCCGGGTAATGGATAAAGGCGCCCGGGGTTCGCTGAGTGTCGGCATTGCATGCACTATTGTCGGATTTGTCGTGGGGGTGGCGACCACCACCAGCCTGGGGCAGATGTTTGCGGCCAACATTATGGCGCTGTCCCATAATATCCTGTTTTTTGCGCTCATTTTCACTATGATTGCCGCCATCATCACTAGTATGGGGCTTCCGGCCACCGCCTGCTATATCGTTATCGTCGTGGTGGCAGCCCCGGCGCTGATCAACATGGGGGTTTCGGAACTCCAGGCCCACATGTTCGTTTTTTATTTTGGAATCCTGAGCAATATTACCCCGCCGGTGGCCCTGGCCTCTTATACGGCTGCGGGAATTTCCGGCGGATCGCCTTCACGGGTGGCATGGACCGGTTTGCGGCTGACCCTCACTGGGTTTATCATTCCGTATATGTTCGTCTATTCCCCTCAGCTCCTGCTTCAAAACGTAGAATTTCCGTCAATCCTCATCACCATCGGTACAGCCGTTATCGGGGTGTTTTTGCTTGCCACATCCGGCGAGGCTTATCTACTTATCCGAATGGCCTTCTACGAACGGATTCTATTCTTTGTGGCTGCGTTTCTAACCATATTTCCCGGGCTAAAAACAGATCTCGTCGGTATTTCCTGCGTAGCAGTGGCCGGGGCGATTCATTACATGCGTGCAAGGGATAGCAGGAAACCCGTAAAGGTCCAACCCAATTTATCTACATGACCTGATCGAAAGGTGTTACTTCTCTCAATCGTTCGTTCAATTTATGAAAATAAATAAAGCGCTTCATCCAAGCGACATAAGCCTGTTTAATTCGGATAGAATAGTGTTTCAAAGAGATTCGCTATCCGATGGGACCAATTAGCTTAACAGGTTGTTATTGCATGAGTTTCCTTGATTTTTAGGGTGTTAACAGTTATTAATCATGTCAGCCAAAAAGGAGAGGTATTTCATGCTTATTCGTGTTATTATAAGGGGTTAGACATGTTATAAATAGCGCCTACCACTATATGGACCTGGTGCCTAAAGGGCGTGATGAAGATGGCTTGCCTTATAGTATGGTGTGGATTTGTCGTCACAATCAATACGACGATTGAGGGTGAATCAATGATTTCCGGTATCCTGTCAATTTTATGATATGCAAGGCTACAGCCGCAATCGGTATGCATGATAACTGCAATCTCTTTAAAGCCTGCTAAATGAATGCCTACAATAAGAGACCGGTTCTCTGCCATTCCTCCTATCGTCCTGATGACCCGAACTTGTGATTTCAATTCTCCATTAAGTTTAAAAGGTTGGATGCCAGCACTTTCGAGATTAACACGTGGATCCATACATGTTACTACTGCATACGGGCAAGGTTGTCTTTCTGTCGGCAGAACATCAATATCAATTTTTTCTTTGAACCTACCATTTGCTTCACGTATCTCTTCTAACCAACTCATTTTTGTTACCTCCAAACCTATGAATCAATATGACAAAAATAATAAATTTCTTAGATATCTGCCCCATGGCGTTTAGAGTTAACTCTAAGTCAAGATTTTTTCATAATAACGCAATGTGTGAGAACTCAATTCTGTTAGCCGAGAAATTTTTTAGTGTTCATATAATAATGATTTTACTTTCTCCGCCAATGCCTTGCCAAGGACCAGATGTTGTTCAGCATCTAGATGTACACCATCTACTTTGCTTGTGCTTGTAACTAAGCCGGCATCGAAAAACGGGCAGTTGTGCTCCGCCGCAACTTGCTCAATGGCTAAAGTCAAGCCTACTGCCTTTTGTTCGGCGCCTTCCATTTTTGGAGCGATTTGTCCCTTAGCCTTTTGAATTGTTGGAGGTGCAACGACAAGAATTTCTGGAATGGGCATACCCGGTTCAACTGAGGCACGGCGTATAGCGCAAATGATTGCAACGATACCTTGGGCAGAGTGCCACGCATTGTAGTGATGCATGGATTGAAAATCGTTAGTGCCCAAGAAAAGGATGACCAGTTTCAGTGGCGAATTGACCTCGATCCGTTGTTCAATGCCGATGAGGCCGTTTCTTCCCGGTTTGAAAGGATCATCCCAAACCGTACGACGCCCGTTAAGACAATCTTCTATGACCCGCACCGATTCACTCATGCGGGCAAGTTCAAGCTCCATGACTCCCGGCCACCGTTGATCAAAACGGAAACGGTTACGGGTATTAGGGATGATGCCCCAACTGAGGGAATCGGCATAAACAAGGATTTGATGCATGTGGTCAGTATCCATTAACACATAACCATTGAATATCAGGTTAGTTTGACCTGATAATTGTTATTATTGTTTTCGGGCGTCCTTTAGATTCTCTTTTTTTACGGTAGTAATTCGTAAAGGTTAAGTTTTTCCAAGGTGCCACAGCCTTAGGCATCTGCTCCATTATTTTGTTCTGTGACTACTATTAGATCCAATTTTCTACTTTCAAGTTTTTAATTCGCTTGAATTCTTTGACATTATTTGTAACTATAATTAGGTTTTGACTTAAGGCTTGAGCTGAAATTAGTAAGTCGAGAGGTCCAATGGATTTACCGCATTTCTCTAATTCAAAACGAATCTCACCATAGGTTCTGGCAGCGATTTCATTGTAGGCTAGAATTTCAAGGGGAGCTAGAAACTTATTTAGACGAAACTGATTTTCTTTTCGATGTGTGCTTTTTGCAACTCCATATTGGAGCTCAGAAACGGTAATCGTCGATATACCAATCTCGCCCGGATTAAGATGTTTAAATTTTTGAATAACATCTGTTGGGCGATTGTTCATGATGTAGATGCAAATATTGGTATCAATCAAATATTTCATCCAGTCCTGCTCTCTCCTGTTCAATTTTTGGTTGGTTTCGTTCAATCATAAAGGGTTCGTCATACTTCATCAGATTTTTTTCCCAAGTATCCCATATAGATCGATTTTTTGGGATTAAAAGCACCCCCTCTGATATCCTTTTGATATACACTTCACTTCCTTCAAACCGATAGGCTTTTGGTAATCGGACGGCCTGACTCCGTCCATTGATGAATATTTTAGCGGTTTCCATAATTACCTCCACTCAGTGTTAAAGTCGATACCGAAAAGTATATATCGTTTAGTAAAAATGTCAAGGTATAGATCAAAAAAGATATATCATTGGGAAATGATATTGTTGACAGCCCTTCAGGTTTGATATTTTTAACACAAGTTTCGCACCCCCAGTTTTACTCGAGCGCCTGTTGATGTATGTCGGATGATATTTTTTAAGGGCAAAATAATGACACGGTGCGGGTTGGCAGCACCCGATCACAAACTCCCTGGATAGGCACAGTGGCTGTGTATGTAGATGCCTGAAACGTTTATGTTTTGTTTAAGCGCCATTGTCAAAGTCGTGTGTGCCGTTGTCGTAGCGCTCTTTGAGGGTATTTTGCCCTCAAAAATATCATCCGACATACGTCTTGCATCCATTCACCGAGAAAAAGGGGTGCGAAACTTGTGTTTTTATGATCACAGAACCTATATTTGTTCCAGGTAACGCTACGATCATGCAAACAACGGATTCCCGCCACCGTAGGCGTCTATTGCAGTACCGGTAATCGCCGAGCTTGTGTCGGAGGCGAGGAAAACAGTAAGCGCTGCGATTTCATCGGGTAGTATAAGTTTCGGGTTTTCAGCTCTCCCTTTGCTGTCGAATGCCTCGCGGTAGCCTTCCGTATCAACACCGGCCGGACAAATACAGTTTACGTCGATACCGTGCGGTTTGACTTCAGCTGCCACACTCTCGGTCAGGCTGATGAGACCTGCTTTTGACACACGATACGCGCTGCGACTTTTGGCTCCTCTCCGCCCGCCGATACTAGAGATGTTAATGATTTTGCCCGATTTTCTTGCGATCATACCTGGTAAGACGGCTTTTGTCAGCAATGCAGCACCGGTCAGATTTACGTCGATCACCTGGCGCCACAATTGAACGTCAAAGTCGACCAGATCGATGCGGGGGTGTATGATAGCAGCGTTATTGACCAGAATGTCGATGGCCCCGAATCGACTTACCGACGCATCGACGATGCGTTGAATATCTGCTTCAAGGCTGATATCTGCAGAAACGGCTATGGCTTCGGATCCCATTTGTCCGAGGTGGGCGACAAGCGCCTCAAGCGCTTCTTTTGTGCGGGCTGTCGCAATAATCCTGGCACCCTCCCGGCCAAGCGCACGAGCGATCGCATATCCGATTCCCCTGCTCGCACCGGTTACAACAGCGGTTTTGTTTTCAAGTTTTTTCATCGACGTCTCCTTAGATAAAACAATGAACCGAATTCGCTAAGTATTACCTATATCTCACTTATGCGTGAGCTATGTCAATTCTTTGGATGTTATCGCCTGTTCGCTGACCGTTGACAACTTTCAATTGGGGAAGCTTTCTCAAATTTCTTCGTGCCTTTCATATTTCATCCCAAGAAAAGCTTATTTTTTATAATTTTCCTGATTTCGGGATTCACATCGGCAACCTTGCCGGTCAGTGCGACGATCCCCGCTCACTATCATCCCTCGTAATGAAAATAGTTTCAGTATGTTATGGGTAAGAATGACGGTGCATGGATTGATCTTTATCTATTTAACCTTGTATTTTATTCAATATGTGATAATAATATACTTGTTTAATTCGTAGAAAAAATATATTTTTAAGCACTTTTCTGTTAAACTAAACTGATTGGTTCAAAAAAGAGGCCTAAAGTGACAACCAACATCTTGCGAAATATTGATCAAGAACTGGTCAAGTGGAAATATAGTCGCGTGCGACGTCCTCTCCTTGTGAGGGGCGCCCGTCAGGTGGGAAAGACATATTCCATCATCCAGTTTGCAAAAGCAGAATTTGAAAACTATGTGGAGGTGAATTTTGAAGAACGTCCGGAATTTTCGATGTGTTTTCAATCGCTTAATATAAATGAGATTGTGGAAAAGATATCCGTTCTATCCAGATCAAAGATAACGGCCGGCAAAACCCTTCTCTTTTTAGATGAGATTCAAGAATGCCCGCAGGCCATATTGGCGCTGCGCTATTTTTATGAAAAATACCCCGAGCTGCATGTTATTGCAGCAGGTTCTCTTGTTGAATTTGCCTTTAAGAGTAACAAATTCAGAATGCCTGTCGGGCGCATAACGTTTCTTTTTATGGGTCCGCTCTCTTTTGATGAATTCTTGGGGGCTTTGGGATTTGACAAACTCCGAGAACACTTGGATAGCGTCAACATAAGCTCAGGCATCGATTCCTTATATGACAAGGAGCTCGTAAAGCTTCTAAGGAAATACCTGATTATTGGCGGTATGCCAGCCGTTGTGTCAGACTATTTAAAAGGCATATCTCCAGAAGAAATCAATATGGTTCAGACATCTATTATCAGAACCTACCAGGCAGATTTTTCCAAATATTCATCGACCGCTAAACACAAGCACCTCATAGACGTCTTCCAGTCAGCACCCCGTATGGTCGGCCAACGATATAAGTATTCCCACGTTAATCCGAGCGTCCAGTCTCGTAATTTAAAAGAGGCACTTCTACTTTTGGAAGAAGCTCAGTGCTTGAACAGGGTGATACATTCTTCAGGACATGGAGTTCCGCTTGGCTCCCAAGCAAATGATAAAAAATTCAAGATATTGTTTCTTGATGTGGGTCTGATGCAAAGATCACTTGGATTAGGCGCCGAATTGATGTTCAGCGACAATCTTATGACAGTTAATCTGGGTGGTGCCATAGAACAATATATCGGGCAGGAGATTCTTGCAGCAATGGATTGGTATGAGGACAGAAGCATATATTTCTGGGCAAGAGACGCAAAAAGCAGCAGTGCCGAAGTTGACTACCTCGTAACATCGGGGTCAGAGGTTTATCCGGTAGAGGTTAAGTCTGGAAAAACTGGAACGTTAAAAAGTATGCGCCTATTTTTTCAAGAACACCCCACCTGTCCGCTCGGGATTCGTTTTTCCATGCAAAATCTTTCATTTCACGATAGGATTCTTTCG
>JAHEHB010000242.1 GCA_024644775.1 Deltaproteobacteria bacterium | reverse complement strand
TGCTGCTTGCGAGTACATCATTGAGGTACTCCTCTTGAATCTCGTTTAAATCCCCAAAGTTTTTATCCAGGATAACTTCTGAAAAACCGATAATATGATTCAAGGGTGTTCTAAGCTCGTGGCTCATAGTCGCTAGAAAATCGCTTTTAGTTCGATTGGCGGTCTCCGCTTCAACTTTCGCCTTCTGCAACTCATCATTTTTTCCCCTAATTATAATTTCTCTTTCCTTCGTTTCGTTGAGCTTTGTCTGAAAAACCAGTTTTTGATTGTTAATTCGCCAAAACCAAACAGTTCCAAGCAAAAACACGACAGATAGAACAATCATTGTGGCGATTTGCCGCCTGGGGTGAATATCCCCAAACACTCTTGCAGCAGGCAGTGCCATAACAACCGAAAAGGGTGTGCCTAATACCGGAACACGTGTCGCCACTAATTCTGTTTTTCTTTTACCGGGAACAAAAAAATCAAATTCTCGGCACTCCCCCTCTTTTAGGCTCAAAAGGCCAGAGAGTCCGTGATAAAGAATGTCTTCAGGAATTTCCTCTGGCAAATAAAAATTGGTATTTTCAGCAACGATACCAACAAATTGGTCAGTGAACACTTTTTCTTTAAGGAAATATTTAATTTCAGAGCAATTATCGGTATACTGTTTTATCTTCTAAAATTGACCCTTTTTATTGAACTGGATAAAATGGTATTATAAATTTAAATGTACTACCCCTGTTTAATCCTTCACTTTCAACCCATATTTTCCCACCATGAAGCTCAACCAACTTTCTGGTAAGAGACAGACCCAAGCCGGTTCCTTGAAACCGCCGACCAGCCGAACTGTCGACCTGTTCAAAAGCACCGAAGATACGGTCTTGATCTGCAGATGCAATGCCGATTCCGGTATCAGAAACCCAGACCTCAAGGCATTTGTCGACATTTTCGTCAACTGGATAATCGTCTTTTACAAAATTTACGAATACTTTAATTTTCTTTGAGTCTTGACAACGTTTTCCAGCCCGAACAACACCGGTGGCGGTTCGCGCACCCAAAACGACTTGTCCCCCTTCAGGGGTAAATTTTGTGGCATTGGACAAAAGATTGTAGATAATCTGTTTCATTTTTCGTTCGTCCACCCGAACCGATTCGGGAATTCCGTCAATAGCAGAAATCAATTTAATGCCATGTTTGAGCGCTTTTTCTTTCACCATCGTCAAACTATTACCCAAAAGATTATGCAGGTTAACCTCTGAGAGTTCGAGTGTTAGTTTTCCTGCTTCCACTTTGGATAGATCGAGAATATCGTTTATGAGCGAAAGCAGATGCCTGCTGCTGTTAAGCACATCTGTAAGATATTCGATCTGGTCATTGTTTAACTGACCAAAATGATTGTCTACCACTAATTCGGTAAATCCGATAATATGGTTCAGAGGGGTTCTCAACTCGTGGCTCATGTTGGCTAAAAACTGTGATTTTGCTTCATTGGCGCCTTCGGCTGCCTCTTTAGCCGATTTAAGCTCGTTTACAGCCTGCTCAAGATCCTGGTTTGCTTCGGAAAGTTCGCTGGTGCGCACCGCCACCTGCTCTTCGAGTTGGCCCCTGTGCTGCTCCAATTGCTGGTCGCGCAGTTCAATTTGTCCCAACATCTCATTGAACCCGTCAACCAAAGTCCCCAGCTCATCTCTGTTTTGTTTATTTGCTCGGATTGAATATTTCTTTTCCTTTGAGACGCGTTTCATTGTTCCTGCTAAGTGCAGAATCGGGACAGAAATGATCCGCTGAAGCGTTGATGAAAGCAGGTAGGCAACCAAGCTGGCAGATGCCATTACTGCAATCCCCACGCCAGCGTATAGTCTCAGCCGTTCGTATAGCTCATTTAGATCTGATCGTATATAAACTGTTCCAATGGTTTCACCGTCAAGGACGATTTTTTGATGCAAGCCTAAATAATCCTTATGGAATTGGTATCCGCCGTCGGTTTCTCCAAAATACATAAAAACAGGAACGTCTGTGGACAATTTCGATGTAGAGCCTCTTTTAGGTTTTTCGTTAACATACGTACTAAAAACATTGCTATCCGGGGTTAAGATACAGGCAACCGTGATATGTGGTTCGGCCTTTAACGCTGATAGGGTTTCTTTGGCCGCGTTTTCGTCGTTAAATGCCAATGCAGCTGTGCTGTTTGTTCCGATGACATTAGCCAATATCGAAAGATCCTCGACCATCGCTTTCCGGAAAGAAATGAGTTCAGTAACCACAAACGTCACTGATGAAATCATCAACACGATAGCTGAAGTCATCATGATGATCGCAATGAGTTTGCGTTTTATGGTAATGTTGCGAAGAAACCGCATGATTTTGTTAGACGGCTGTTGGAATGATTTACGATCTTAGCCAATTTCAAAAGCTTGGAGCTGATTTGAAGACCATTTCGTTTGGCGCTATCCACATTAACTTCAAAACGAATCTTATTTTCCGCTTTAAACAGGCCGATGATGCCGCCTTTTCGTGCAAACTCCTCAATATCGCTGACCGTTAATACATTCGAATCTTTGAGTTGTGCAAAAATTCTGTCTAAATCAATTTCCTGGGGCTGGCTAATAAAAAGCATATGACACTTTTTTATGTCTTCTAACTTATCAAGACGTTTAATCTCTATTTTTCTATCGCCAACTGTTTTTCGTTTGACGGAATCAAGGGCGTTTCCGAAAGGGTCCTCACCTAAAATACCCAGCACAATTGAAGACTGATCATTGAGAAAGGCATCAACCGGCCATTTAACAAACTTTGCAAAATTATACAGAAACGCTGCTTTAACGGTATATTCACGAGGTATTGAAGTTTCTGAAAATGCGATTTTCCCTAAGATCGTTAAAAATAAAAGAAGAGCAACAATATAGAATCTAAAAGTCTTTTTCATCATGGGTGATATAAGATAAATTCAACGTCAGTATCAATTTAAACACAATCCCTTGCACTCCACTATTCAGGAATATTTAGAATCGCCACGTAATCTTTCCGTAAACCCCCCGCTCAATTTCTGCCGGCAAGGATTTAATAAACTCTGATGTAAATTCCGGATGTTTATTATCCAATAGATTTTGGCCCACAATCGCAAATTCAAGGCTTTTTATCGGCTTCCAGCCCAAACGGGCATCCAGCGTGATGTAGCTGTCTACGTCATTGTTAGGAAGTTTATCCATATAACGCAGCCACCAATCAAACTCGATATTTCCGGGAATATCCATTTTTGACCGCAAAGAAACGTGATGGTCAGGGCTATCGCCCTCGGTTGCCTCGGAGACCGTATCCCGGCTATCATTGTCTAAACTCAATTGCATTTGAAAAGACGTATATGACAGTTGCAGTTGCCACCATTCCGTTGCCCGCCAGTCAGTAGCCACCTCCAGGCCGTAAGTTTCCCCTCTCATTTTGTTGTCCGGGCGTGAAGGGATAACCAAATGGGGAGGCCCTGGTGAAACCTCGATGAAACTTCGTACCGGTTCAAGGGTACGAAGGTTGTCATAGTCATTGAAAAATGCGGCGATATCTACGGATAGCCCCTCTTTTAACAAAAAGCGGGTTCCGATTTCGTAAGCAACAAGCGTTTCAGATTCAAAATCCCTGTTACCAAAACTCGAAGATAGTACTAGAGGTGAACCCGGAAACTGCGAACCGGGAGGGATAGCGAAGTAGTTGATCCGCGAGTCATCTTCAACACGGGAAGGAGTTCTGACGGCTCTTGAGACAGAAGCCCAGATAGATTGCCGCTCGCCCGGTGTCCAAAGTATCCGGGCAGTTGGCTGGACTTCAAAACCGGTGTAATCGTTGTGTTCAAATTTTGACCCTAAGGTCAGCCGCAACAGATCTTCGACGAGCGTGACATCATCCTGGACAAAGAAACTAAAAAGGCTGTCATCACGACTGTCCGGATCAAGTGCAATTGTAAAGGTGTTGGTAGTGTCATCATTTGTGAAACGATACCCAAGTCCCCATATGATTTCATGCCGTCCCGCTATTTTGAAACGATGCTGAAAATCGATATCGAATGTATTGCGGGTTTCCTTGAAATCGGCTTCTTCCCGTTCGGTCCGGTCATAATAGAGTTGAAGCTCCATCTCCGAGGTGTTTGAGAAAGCCCGCGTAAAACGGCCAAGAACATTGCCTCCTGAAATATCTGAATCGTCTTTTAAGATTTCCGAAAACGGAAAGGTTAATCTCGGCGCCGAAAGCGCCTGGCCTGTGTTGCCATAGTAGAGGTCTCCCTGCAGGGTCAATAACTCCTCATCGGTTTTTCTCCAGTCAGTCCTGAATCCTGCACGTGCGACCTTCCAGTCGTCACCGATATCCTTGTCAAGAGCATCTTTCGAATCATCCCTGTCAAAGTATTTTGCATAGATTCGATAATCGGCACGTTCTCCCAGTTTTCCTCCGTGTCGGGCACCTCCAAACCACCGCTCCTCGGTTCCCAGACCACCGGTCACCAATGAGCCCCGGGTATTTGCGGTATCTTTCGTAATAATGTTTATGACGCCATTTACGGCATTGGCTCCCCACAGGCTGGCTCCAGGTCCACGAATCACCTCGATGCGGTCGACATCTTCCAGCAAAGTATCCTGAACATCCCAGTATACGCCCGAAAAAAGAGGTGTATAAACACTCCGGCCGTCAATGAGTACGAGCAGCTTGTTTGCAAAACGACCGTTAAAACCACGAACCGTTATGGCCCATTTGCTCGAATCGATTCGGGCGACCTGCACCCCCGGCACCATTCGCAGGGCTTCCGGGATGCTGGTTACCCCCGATCTTCGGATGTCCTCCTGGGTGATCACAAAGATAGCCGCCGCTGCATCGGAAAGCTTCTGTGTCTTTTTAGACACCGAAGTGACTTCAATATTCATTAGATCTTCCAGGCTGAGTTCTGTAAGATCAGTACCCGGCGCTTCAGTGTCTTTACGTGTTTTTGCCCAACCGCTGGTTCCAATAACCAATGCCAGAGCTAGACAGGCAGCAACCATCCGGGTAGTACGTCCGAAGGCATACTTAAAATAACTAGGTTCACTTTTGTTGTAGAGACTCATTTGGCTATACTCCTAAAAAATGCCATAAATTCAATACTATTATTGGAACAATCCCTTTTGAGCGATCGCTAAATCGCCGCTTTTCCTGATCTGAGACCGTGCTATGGCCGACATCGCATAGGGATGCCGCCTGAGCAGAGGATAACGTTTTCGGTCCCGACATCATAATTGCTGTCCTTTTATTGGCAAATTTGACAAAAAGTTAAAAAAAAAGTTTTTTGCTACAATAACAGGATGTTCAGACTGGAAGAGCAAAGAGTATGCCATAAAAGGTTTGGGGTTTATCTTACTGAAAATGTATTAAGGTAGGAGGGTTAAAGAGATATTTTGCAAATAGGGTACACTTCAGATTGCGTCAAAAATATGGCGCATTATGTCACAGTTTTCACAAAAAACACCTCGTTTCCCATTCAATAACCGTTCTTTCCTGAAGTTAAACACGTTAATGTCCGATTTTAATAAAATTTCCGTAAACATAGGAGATCGACATGTTAAAACGAATAATCTGTTTTGGTCTGGTGTTTGTTTTTGCGGCCGTACCCGGTATTCTGTTCGCCGAACAGACCCTGACGGCTGTCAAGATAGAAGGGAGCCCCCTCATAGACGGTAAAAGAGAGGATCCTGTTTGGGATAAGGCAACGGCGCTTATCACTCACAATAAGATCGCTGATATCGATGTGAGCATAAAATGTGTCTATAACGATAAAAACATATATTTTCTGGTGAGCTATCCGGACTCTGATGAATCCCGGTCGCATAAACCCTGGATTTGGAACCCTGACAAGGAATTGTATGAAATGGGACCCCAACGGGAGGATTGTTTTGTCTTGAAGTGGGTCAATAGCAACGGAACATCCGATTTAAGTGTGCAATCGGATGCCCCATACACGGCGGATATATGGTTTTGGAAGGCATGCAGAACTGATCCTGCGGGTTATGCGGATGACAAGGTTCAAATTCTTGGTCCCGGATGGACCAAGAAAGCAAGTAAAATCATCACCAAACCCGGAAAAACCATGTATTTGCAGCGAATGGGAGACAAGGGGAAATCCGCCTACAAATCTGAAATAAAATTGGATTATCAGGGTGATAATATCTCACAGTTTCAAAAAATACGCCATCGGGCAGCCGGGCCGATGTAAAAGCAAAAGGCGTCTGGCGTAATGGTCATTGGACCATCGAATTTGCCCGTTCTCTGAATACGGATTATCCGGACGATGTTCAGTTTGATGTTACAAAGAGATATTTTTTCGGAGCATCACGGTTTGAGATCGCCGGCAGAAAGCCGAATCCAAAGTTGACACAACCCCTGTACGGATCCGGAGACGTACCTGAGACGCTTTATCTGGTCTTTGCAAAATAAAAGGATTTAAACACCAATGTCGTTTCGGGCTGCCCAAAATATCGGTCTAGGCATTCTTGTGGTTTTACTCATCCTGGTGGGTCTCGTGCCCACATTGGCGATTCACACCATATCGGAGCATGATGATTGTATTAATCGCGCGCTTTCTGAAATTGAAGAAACGGTTATACTGAATGAGCAATTTCAGTCGGCGTTGCTTCAATTTGACCGGGTCGTAAAAAGCGGTGAAAGTAATCTTACACAGGTTCTGGAAACATTAGGTATGTGTGTCAAGATTACCTATCGACTTAAAACTTTATTGGTGAGCGCCTCGCATGAAGACACAAAAACCGATTTAAAATCGATTGAATCTTTCAGACGCAACGTTCGATTGTTCCGAATCGCTGTTGAAAACTATCAGAGTGAATCGGAATACGATCCTGCCTCGGATAATACGCATCAAATGGAGATGATTGCCCTCGACGCCCAGGCACGATCTTCCAAGACATTTTCCGCTTACATGAACCATAAATTCAAAGATATCTCAACCCATCATAAGACGATAAACACTACCTTTCGCGACAGTCAAAAGTTTTCGATTGTAGGCCTAATTACGGGAATCTTTATGGCCGTCGTCATTGCACTCTTTCTGTCCAGGTCCCCTAACAATCCCATTAAAGGGCTGTTAAAGGGAACCCAAAAAATATCCCAGGGAGATCTGGATTCTAAGCTGGAAGTCAGCGCGGGTGGCGAATTTGGGATTTTGGCGAATGCTTTTGAAAAGATGCGGAAAGAACTTAGAATCCAGATTGAAAAACAGAAAAAATCAGCTCAAAAAGCGATTGTTGCAGCAAAATCCGAAAAAAAGAAATCAGAAGAACTCACCCATTTGAATAATCGGCTTGAAAGCGAAATAAAAGTACGTGAACAAGCGGAAAAGAAGCTTACCCGATCGCTTAAAACAACAAGGGTAATCTTGGAATCCATGCCGTTTGGTGTCATTGTCGTGGGAAAAGACAAGAAGATTCGAATGGTAAATCACGCTTCCCTTGAAATGATGGGCGTTGATTCAGCCGACGGCATCATAAACAATAGCTGTCACAATAGAATTTGTCCTGCCCAGGAAAACGAGTGCCCATATTGGATCTCGGCCAAAAGGTGGATTCTTCCGAAAAGATTCTCCTTGGTACTGAAGATAAACGCATTCCCATCCTGAAAACCGTCGTGCCGATTGACCTTGATGACGAAGAGGTTTGGAGAACTAAACGAGACCCAAGAAGACCATCTAGCTGATGTACTCGCAAGCAGCAAACATTTACTTTCTCTTATCAACGATATTCTGGATCTATCGAAGATTGAAGCCGGAAAGATGGAACTCATCCGGGCTCCTGTGGATTTAAAGACACTTTTAGAACGAAGTCTTAAGATGATCAAAGAAAAAGCGATGAAACATAGGATACAATTGTCAACCGAAATCAATGGTATTCCGGAAACAATAACTGCAGATGAGCGGAAACTTAAACAGATTGTATTTAACCTTCTCTCAAATGCGGTGAAATTTACTCCGAATGGAGCTAGGATAACCGCTTCTGCGCAGTCCTGCTCTTTAAATGGAAAAGATGTGCCTTCTGAACATGACAGTCAAAATTCAGGGATTAAAATTAGCGTATCCGACACCGGCATCGGTATTAGTCGAAAGGATTTAGACCGTATTTTCAAACCTTTTGAACAATCGGATACCTCACGAAACCGTAAATTCCAGGGAACCGATCTCGGTCTTAGCCTGACAAAGCAATTTGTTAAACTTCACGGC
>JAHEHB010000614.1 GCA_024644775.1 Deltaproteobacteria bacterium | reverse complement strand
TATATGGAAGGGCTGCTGGATCATGCCGGTCTCGTTGCGGCTAGAATTCCCGGTGAAAGCCGAATGGTATTGAATCCGAGAACCATGCGGGGAACCCGCGGACGGCATCCCGGGATTATGACAGCAGCCGACATGGTCGTCGTGGACGCGGAAGGCCAACTGATCCAGGGTGAAAACGATCCGCCCAGCGAAACCCCAATTTTTACTGAGATTTTACGAAGCCGATCCGATATGAATGCCTGTTTCCACCTTCATCTCAATTGGGCCACGCTCTTCAGCACGATCAATCGGCCGCTGGTTCCGATCATGACCCAGGCGGCCGTTTTCGGAGAAGTGCCCGTGCATCCAGATTCCAACCTGATACAGACGAAGGCGCAGGGAGAAGCATTGGCGGCAACCCTGGGGGATGCCCGGGCCGTGCTCATGCGAAACCATGGTGCTGCCGTCGTAGGAGAAGACATTGAATCATGTTTTACCGCTGCGGTCCTTTTTGAACAAAACGCCCAAAAACTCTACAACGCCTCTCTCCTCGGCCAACCACGAATCCTTGAGGGAAAAGAACGGATGGAAGCAGCAGAGCGCACCTGGAATGTAAAGGTGATTCTAAAGGTTTGGAATTACTTCAACCTCAAAATGACCTCCTGTGGCAATGTTTCGCAGCCCTGAAATGTCGAAGAAAAGATAACCGCAAAAAGAATTGCATCCTTTGTCAAAATGAACATACGGCCGAGAGCCAGAAACGTATCTGCAGCAGATGCTGGCCAAAAATATTATTTTCCCATATGTTCTTCCAGGTATCTTAGAATCCTGAGGGGTGCTTCTTTATACTCCAGCTGTCTGACAAGTGAATCCCACATGGCCATTGTTTTTGGCCCTGTGAATATACGCTCTGCCTTTTTTTCCGCCTCCTCATCTTTTGTCCATTTCGGTTCGCCGAAAACTTTGGCTACAAACAGCGTTTTGATCGTTTTTTCCAATAAGAACGACCTGACAGTTGCCTGTTCTATGGTTTCCCCCACAACAACAATGCCGTGGTTTTTCATAATAACGGCTTTTTCCTGCCCAAGGGTATCCGCCAGGGCTTCACCGAGTTCCTGGGTTACCACCAGGTCGGTGACCTTGTCAAAATAGGGTAGCGGCCTGGCGAACAGGACACCTTCGTTGTTGACCGGCCTGAGGACCTGGCCGGTGGCGGAAAAGGCTGTGGCGTAAAGCGGATGCGAATGAACAATGCAGTTTACATCCGATCTTTTTTTATAGATTTCAATGTGGATGGGCAGTTCTCCGTGGCTGTCGCGCTGTCCGTCGACTTTGTTGTAGGTAAAGTCCACGGTGACCAGATCTTTGGACTGAATTTCACTCAAACAAAGGCCGCGCCCTTTCATAATCATGGTATTTTTTTGATCGTTGCTTCTGACGCTCAAATGGCCGAGGTTCAGATCATCGTGCCCGTTGTTGCCCAGAATTCTGCAGGCCAGGGCCAGTTTCTCCTTGATTTCTTGTGGTGCTGTGTTCCCCAGCACTGAATCGCTTTTTGTCGACATCGAATCTCCTTCACCGCTCATAGGTGCGTTGTCATAAGGGGACATACCCCTTGATGATCAGAAGTGATTTCAAAACCTTCAATCGGGCCAAAGGTCAAGGCGGGGCAGATGGGCCAACCGCAGTAATATTAAACATATTTCGAGGATTGGGCTAACTGCCCCAACACAGAGATTTGGTCTGAGGGGAGGTTTTGAACCCATTTCTACCAAAAAATACCAGTATGCAGTGGAACCCGCAATAAAAAATTAAAACCCAAACAGACGACTGCTGTCACCACCACCGATAAAGAGATTGACAGCAGCCAACTTTCCTTTTCCCAAAATTTTAAAAATACAAATAGAAAGAGGGGCGTTCCGATTTGGAAGCCCAAGATATATATACAGGCCGTGCACCCGATCAGCAGCCCGATAATGGAAAGCTCCCTCTTTCTTGCGGCCTTGTGTTTTTCCGCATCCGTGGTTTCCTCGGTCTCTCCGACCTTCTGATATAAGGCAGTCAGTCTGGGTGAAAATGACATCAAAAGTAAACCAGCCAGCAAAATCACACTAATGATCCCGCTGTAAAATGGAAGTGTCCTGGCTCCTTGACCGTACTTGAAGCTGGTCACCGTCATGATCAACGCAATGCCAAGGATAAAAATGGTTAAAATCTTTTGTTCGGTCTTCATGATTTTTTCGCCTTGAAATAAGCCTTAATGTGCGGAAGCATAACAGATGCGATAATCAGTATAAACAGTCCCAGTGAGATGGGGCGTGCAAAAAAATTAACCCAACCGCCTTCTGTCATCAGTGTCTGCCGAAAAGCGGTTTCGGCCATATTGCCCAGAAGCAATCCCAGAACAAGGGCGATTCGTGAAAATTCGAACTTCTTCATCTCATATCCCAGAATCCCAAACACACACGTCACCAAAACATCTCCGATATTGTTGCGCAGTGCGAAAGAACCCACCAGGCAAATGACGAAAAGGGCCGGCGCGAACAAAGCAGGCCGTATGCGTGTTAACA